>NZ_JANGBE010000027.1:0-51309 GCF_024462255.1 Flavonifractor sp. DFI.6.63
GGGGCAACAAAAAGTACATGAATATGAAGCACCTGGAGGCCGCCATTGAGGATGCCTCCATTGCCGGCTGACTCCATTCATGCCAGAGCTTGCAAACTAAAGTGCGAAAAAATCTTGACACGACCTGCCCCCGGAACAGCTTATGGCGCTCCCAACGGGGGGCCCATAAAACAGGAAGAAACGCATTCTGCCGGTCTATCGAAGCGGCAGGATGCGTTTCTCCGGTTGATCTACCTGTTTATTCTCCTTTCCTTACCACTGGGATCCATACCTCATACTGTGCGTTTTGAGGATCCGGATTCAGATAAACCTCTATATCCGGAGCATCGGCATATTCATATCCGGAACCCGGAAGCCACTCTGTAATAATGCGTCGTTCCAACTCTTGAACAGACTGGTTATCACCTGTTGCGGAGAAGATGGCCCATGTGGATGCGGGTATGATATACTCCTCAAATTCCCCATTTTCCTTTGTGCTTGAAACAGCAATAAAATATTTCCACTGCTCTTCATCATTGCAGGCGCTGACTCCCAAAAGTCCAATGGGTGGCGCGTCCATCCTACCTGCCAGCTTTTGTATCGTTCCATCTGCGGCGGCATCCTGCCACAGCTTCGGTACGACCATAAAGTTCTTTTCCATTTCCCGATCAAGCGGCGCGGATACACCGATGATGCGAAAAGCACCCTTGGTTTCAATTCGATAATTCATCTCTGTTGCTCCCTTCACTGTAATGTAAAATGCAATGGGAGAGAAGGACTTTACCAATGCGTCGGTATTTTTGAGCGAGGACGGCGCAATTCCGTGAAAGGACTGAAACGCTCTGTTAAATGCCGTCGGAGAACTATAGCCATATTTGGCGGCAACATCAATAATCCTCTTCTTGCCGTCTTGCAGCTCAACTGCTGCCAATGACATTTTTCTTCTTCGGATATACTCTGCCAGAGAAATGCCCGCCATATAAGTAAACATCCTCTGATAGTGATATGTTGAGCAGCAGGCTATCCGTCCAAGTTGTCCAGAGTCAATCTCATCTGTCAAATGCTCCTCAATATACCTGACACTTTGATTTAGTCCTTCAACCCAATCCATTGCGGCACCTCCGTATCTGTATGTCATAATAAAGCATCTCTTACCTGTTGTCCTCTCAATCCTTGCACAAAATAGGGAGAATGGCCATACATAATGTTTGCCTTCCGCAGAGCCTGATCTATCTCTTTTTAACTAAGGCATTACCGCATCATTCAACGCGTGCGGATTGGCGCAAAAATTTGTGCCGCAAAAAGGCGCAAAACCGCAGGAATACTTTGTGTATTGCAAGGTTTTGCAACGCATTTGTGGGGCAAATCGGCCGCCAAAATGTGCGTGGGGAATTGTGCGGTGATGCCCTAAGGCAACTCGAAGCCAAAGACGCCGCGCAAATGCGCACTTTTATACCGCTTTGCGGTGTGCTGCGCAAAAAATGGCGGCAGGAATGTTCCTGCCGCCAAAGCTGTTTGATAAGCTCCCGCTTAACGGGCGCGCCGGTTTGTTCGGCAGCGGCGGCTCAGAGTACGATGACCAGAGTGGCCACAAAGTTGGCGCCGCTGTAGCTGCCGTAGATCTGCACTTCGTCATTCACCGTCAGCGCCTCCAGATAGGTGGCCGCGCCGTTGGCGGTGAGGAAACTGGCGCGGGACACGTCGACCGTAATGGGGGTTCCGTCGGCCTGCTGGATCATCAGGGATTCTTCCTTGACGCTGGGGACCAGAACGGTACCGGAGAGCATGCTGCTGGTGCTGCTGCCCTTGTCCACCCGGATGGAGAGCACCGTATCGCCGCTGACCACCAGGGAGACCTCATAATCCGGCTTGAGGGCGTAAAGGGAGATGGCCGTATCATCCTGCGTGACGCTCACCCCGTCGGCCACGGTGTAGGAAACGCTGGCGCCGTCCTTCAGCTTCAAATCCATGGTCACGCCGCTGCTCTCCATGGTGATGCGGGTGATCGTGCCGGAGACGTTGGCGCTCTGAGAATAGCAGTCCAGGGTCTCCACCTGGTTATAACGCACGGTGACGGTGATATCATCTCCCACCTTGATCTTGTCGATGGAGCTGACCTTATCATCCCGGTAGATCTCCGGCAGAGCGGTCAAATCCAGATCAAAGGACACCTGGGCCCCGGCGTCGGTCTCCACGGTGAGCACGGTGGGCGTGCCGAAGGAGATGGATCGGATGGTACCCTCCGTCTCCGTGGAGGCGGGGTAGGCATCCAGCAGGGTGATCCCGTCGCCGCTGATGCAGGCGGTGACAAAGAGGTTGCGGCTCAGCCCGGAAAGCGCGGCCGTTTTGCCCTCATAGCGCACCACAGCGCTGGCGGCCATATCATACGTGGTGGACTTGCCGGTCTCCAGATCCGTGACCGTAACGGTGTCATACCGGGTACCCACGCTGTAGGTGCGCAGAGAGCCCTGGATGTACTTGGTGACGGTATCCACCGCAACGGATACCAGCTCGTATTCCGTCTCGTTGGACACCTGCATGCTGACATAGCTGTCCACATACCGGCCGCTCATGGCGCCCACCGTCCCGTTGATGGTGACGGCGGCGTCGGCCGGCAGCGTGTACTGGGTGGTCACGCCGTTGAAACCAGTCACCCGCAGCAGCTGGCCGCCGCCTACATTGGCCTCCACACTGGCGATCAGGCCTTCCGCCGGGGCGGTGCCGCCGGAGAGCCGGAGCTGGACCAGGCGGCCCTGGCTGTCCACAGAGCAGACGGCCTCGGTATACCCGCCGTCCGGGTCGATGACCTCCGCTCCGCCCACGCTCTTGCCCGCCTGGACTTCAGTGAAGCGGTCGATGGTCATCGCCCGGGAAGCGCCGCTGACGCTGATGGTGACCTCGTCCGCGTTCAGGCTGGTGACGGCGCCGGTGTAGACCGTCAGGGCGCCGCCCACCCGCACGGACTCCGGCGTTCCGCTGGCGGACAGGTTGACGCGCACATACTGCCCGACCTTCAGTGCGGAGGAGGTGGTGAGCATATTGTTCTCATAGATCTCCACGCCGGCGGGCAGGGAGATGGTGCGGGCGCCGGAGAGTTCGTTGCTCAGCGTCAGCAGGACCACGCCGCTGCTGCCGGTGGTAACGGCGGTAATGGTGCCGCCCATCCAGTCATAGCTGGTATAGGCGGGCAGCTCGGCATAGATGCCCCGCTCCTCCATAAAGTCAATGGCCCGGCGGAGCATGGTAGCCATCTCGGCCCGGGTCAGATCGCCGTTGGGCAGGAACCGGTTGGCCTGGTCGCCCCGGACGATGCCATACATATTGAGCAGGTAAACATAGGGCTTCAGGGCAGCGGAAATGGAGGCGGTGTCGGCAAAACTCATGGAATAGCTGGTCAGGCTCTGGGCCAGCGGGGCCAGCTGCATGGCCCGCACCAGGTACATGGCCAGATTCTCCCGGGTAATCGCCCGGGAGATGTTTCCGGTGCTGGTCAGGGCGGCCAGCTCGCTCTCCGAGAGGATGCCGGTCTCCAGGCACACCGCCATCTCTTCCGCCGCCCAGGAGAGCATATCCTGCGGCAGCAGCTTCTTCAGGCGCGCCGCCCAGGCGGCATAGATCCTGGCCTTGTCGCTCTTGGACACACCGGTGGTCCGGGAGCAGAAGAGCAGCGCCTCACAGGCGGTCATCTTCCGGTCCGGCGAGAACGTGGTGGCGCTGGTACCGTTCACGACACCAGCGGTAGCCAGGGCCTCCACGTCTTCCTTGGCCCAGTGGCCCACCATGTCGGTAAAGCTGACCGCTCCGGCGGATACGGTCAGCAGGGAGAGCGTCATCACGAGCGCCATTGCAAGTGCGATCCATCGCTTTCCTTTCATAACGGGTACCTCCATCATTTGCATTGGTTTCCATAACTACAATAAATTATAGCGGCTTCCGACCGAAAATGCAACCTATAAAACAGCGGCGGGCGCGTTTGCGCCCGCCGCTGTCTGATCGCTTGACCGGGGATGATCGCTCCGCCCCGTTTTTGGATCGGTCAGCGCTGCACCCGGCCGGAGCCGTCGCCGCCGGCCAGCTTCTCCACCTCGGCCAGGGTGACCCGGTTGAAGTCCCCCTCGACGGAGTGCTTCAGGGCCGAAGCCGCCACCGCGAACTCGATGGCCGCCTGGGTGTCCTTCCCGCTGAGCAGGGCGTAGATCAACCCGCCGCCGAAGCTGTCGCCGCCGCCCACCCGGTCCACGATGTGCAGGTGGTACTCCTTGGAGAAACAGTACCGCTCCCCGTCGTACAGCATTCCGGCCCAGTCGTTGTCGCTGGCGGAGATGGAAGTGCGCAGGGTGATGGCCACCTTCGCAAAGCCGAACTGATCCGCCAGCTGCTTGGCGACGCTCCGGTAGCCCTCTTTATTGAGCTTTCCGCCGGTGACGTCGGTGTTCTCCGCCTCGATGCCGAAGACGTCCTTCGCATCCTCCTCGTTGGAGATGCATACATCCACGTATTGGCACAGCCCGGTCATGGCCGCGCGGGCCTGCTCCCGGGCCCACAGCTTGCCGCGGTAGTTCAGGTCGCAGGAGATGGTTACGCCGCGCTGTTTGGCCGCGATGCAGGCCTGCTTGCAGATCTCCACCAGATTGGGGCCCAGGGCGGGCGTAATTCCGGTAAAATGGAACCAGTCCGCCCCGTCAAAAATGGCGTCCCAGTCAAAATCGGAGGGCTGCGCCTCCTGAATGGCGGAATGGGCCCGGTCGTAGATGCACACGCTGCCCCGCTGGGAAGCCCCCTTCTCCAGGAAGTAGATGCCCACGCGCGCGCCGCCCCGGACGATTTGGGAGGTGTCCACCCCCAGGCCACGCAGGGCGTTCACCGCCCCCTGCCCGATGGCGTGGGCGGGCAGCTTGGTGACAAAGGCGGCGTCCATGCCGTAGTTGGCCAGGGACACGGCCACGTTGGCCTCCCCGCCGCCGAAGGTGGCCTGGAGCTGATCGTCCTGGAAAAAGCGGTAGTACCCGTTGGGCGCCAGCCGCAGCATAATCTCACCGAAGGTAATGACGCGTTTCTTCATAGCAAGGGACCTCCTTATTATCAAACGATCGAAACAGTCTCTCTGCCCGCTTTACGCCTGCACCAGATGAATGGCAAACCCGCCGAACGCGCCGTCCACATAGATGGCCTTCGTCTTGCCCCTGGCGTCGGTCTTGCGGGTCTCCTCCCGGCACCGGATGCCCTGAAGGCCCAGGTGATAGACCGCCCGGTCCACGCTGTTGGTGCCGATGGCGATATGACCGTGGGCGCCGGGGCCGGGAGTCTTGGTGCACTCCACCGCAGGCAGGGCCTGTACGGAGGAGTTGCCCATCTGATACGTAAAGCCGAAAAAGGCGCACAGCGTCCGGGCCAGCCGGTCCGCCTCCTCCTCGCTGCCGCAGTTGACGCCCACATGGTGCAGGGAGAAGCCCAGCATGGTGCGTACCGCCTCCCGCGTCATTCGGGTGATTTCGTCCCAGTTTTCGGCCGCGATCAGGTCCTTCTTCACCATCCAGGTGCCCCCGCAGGCCACGATCTGGTCGAAGGAGAGGTAGTCCATCAGGTTCTTTGCATTGACCCCGCCGGTGGGCATCCACTTAAGGGTCTTATACGGCCCGGCGATCGCCTTGAGCTTGGCCACGCCGCCGTTCTGTTCGGCGGGAAAGAACTTTACCACGTCCAGGCCCAGGCTCATGGCCTGCTCCATCTCGCCGGGTGTGGCGGTGCCGGGGACCATCAGGGCCCCCTTGGAAAGGACATACCTTACGGTGTCCGGATTAAAACCGGGGCTGACGATGAATTTCGCCCCCGCGTCCAGGGCCCGGTCCACCTGCTCGCGGGTCAGCACGGTGCCCGCGCCCACCAGCATCTCGGGGACCTCCCGCGTGATGGAGCGCATGGCCTCCTCGGCCGCGGCGGTGCGGAAGGTCACTTCCGCCACCGGCAGGCCGCCCGCCACCAGCGCCCTCGCCAGCGGCACCGCCTTCTTCGCGTCGTCGATGGCGATCACGGGCACAATGCCGATGTTGGAGATCTGTTCCAGAATGGGATTCATATGCTTAACCTTCTTTTCTGCAAGTTTACGGATGCATGGAAAGCACCGCATCCGGCGCCGTAACCGTCCGGCATGCCGGGACGCGCACGAATGCGGTGTGCTTTCTGTTTATCTCCGGTCCTTTTGGATGGCCTCCCACAAGCCGTTCAGGTAGGCCACGCCCAGGGCCCGGTCGTACAGGCCGTAGCCGGCCCGGCCCTTTTCGTCCCAGATCATGCGGCCGTGGTCGGGGCGGATATAGCCTTCGAAGCCGATGTCGGAATAGGCCCTCATGATCTCGTACAGATCCAGGCTGCCGTCGGCGGAGAAGTGGGCCGCCTCCTCAAACTGGCCGGGGCCGGTAAACTTGATGTTGCGCACGTGGGCAAAGTGGACGCGCCCGCGCCCGCCGAATTCCCGTACCATGGCGGGGATGTCGTTGCAGGGATTGGAGCCCATGGAGCCGGAGCACAGGGTCAGGCCGTTGTAGGGGCTGTCCACCAGGGAGAGGATGCGCTCCACATTGTCCCAGCCGGTACAGATGCGGGGCAGGCCGAAGATATCCCAGGGGGGATCGTCCGGGTGGATGGCCATTTTGACGTCGTACTGCTCACACACGGGAATAATGGCCTCCAGGAAGTACTTCAAGTTGCGGAACAGATCCTCATGGGAGACGCTTTGATACTGGGCGAAGAGGCTCTTGATCTCCGCCATGCGTTCCGGCTCCCACCCGGCCATCTCAAACGCGCCGGCCCCCTGCTGGATCTGATCGGCAAAGGCCTGGGGATCGGTGATCTTGTCGATCACCGCCTGATCGTAGGCCAGGACGGTGGCGCCGTCGGCGCGGGGCTTGAACAGGTCGCTGCGGGTCCAGTCGAAGACCGGCATAAAATTGTAGCAGATGACCTTCACGCCCGCCTGACCCAGGCGCTCAATGGTCGTGCGGTAACGGTCGATGTACGCGTCCCGGCCGGGCAGGCCCAGCTTGATGTCCTCGTGGACGTTGACGCTCTCGATCACCTCCAGCTCCAGCCCGGCGTCCTGGACCTCCTGTTTCAGAGCCTGGATACGCTCGGTGGGCCAAAGGGCCCCGGCAGGCAGGTCCATCAGGGAACTGACCACGCCGCTCATATTGGGAATCTGCTTGATATAACGCAGCGGTATGGGATCCATCTGGCTCCCGTACCAGCGAAATGTCATCTTCATGGATGATCGCTCCTCATGCTCTCTCACTCAAATACCGGCGCAGGGTGGCGCGGACCGCGCCGGGGCCCGCCAGCATGGCCCGGAACGCGGCTTCGGTCTTTTCCCCCAATCCCGCCTGGTACAGGTCCACGCCGAAGATGGCGGCGTTGGACAGGATGGGGCGCAGCTGGTCCGAGCAGGTCTCCGGCCGGCCCGCTTAGATCCCGGCCAGCAGGGCCTGGAGCTGGGGCGCCATGGGGTCGGGGCTCACAGGCATCTCCCCGCCCTGGTCGTCCACACCCAGCAGATACCGGCACCAACCGGCAAAGACCAGGGGAGCGTACACCAGGGAGGACACGTCCAGGTCAGGCCGGCGGGCATAGCGCTGCAGGGTGCCGCCGTAGCGGACGGGCAGCTTCTGAGAGGTATCCGCGGCGATGCGCTGGGGCGTGTCGGGAATGGCCGGATTGGGGAAGCGCTCGTTCAGCACCTCGTCGATGAACTTCCGAGGGCTGAGGATGCCGGGGTCTTCCACCACCTTCAGGCCCTCGGCGGCGATGTGCTCTACCAGCGCCTTCAGGTCCGGGTCCGCCATCTCGGCGGCAATGGAGGAATAGCCCAGCAGGCAGCCGTATACCGCCAGCGCAGTGTGCAGGGGATTGAGGCAGGTGCCCACCTTCATTTTCTCCGCCTTCTCGACGGTGGCGCGGTCGGCAAAATACACTCCCGCTTTTTCCAGGGGCGGGCGGCCGTTGGGGAAGGCGTCCTCCAGCACCAGATACTCGGTGACCTCCGCGTTGACGAAGGGGGCGATCCGGGTCCCGGTATTGGTCTGGAAGATGTTCATCCCCTCCACTCCCAGTTCCTCCAGCGCCGCTCGGACCGTCTCGGAGGGGTGGGGCGTGATCTTGTCGATCATGGACCAGGGGAAGGTGACGTTCGTTTCGTCGGAAAGCCATTCCAGGAAAGCGTCCGAGACGAAACCGGCCTTCTTCCAGGCCTGTGCTGCGGCAAATACCCCTTCCCGCAGCTTTTTCCCGTTTTGGGAACAGTTGTCCATGCTCACCATGGCGATGGGATGCCCGCCCGCCTGGAAGCGGCGGTACAGCAGCGCCGCGGCGATGGACATGGTGTGCCGGGGCGCGTCCGGCCCGGCGGCAAAATCGTGCTCCGCCACGGGCAGGGTCCTGCCGGACAGGTCGGTCAGGGCATAGCCCTTCTCGGTGATGGTGAAGCTGGCCAGCTGGAGACCGGGCGACTGGAACACCTGCACCAGATCAGCCCAGTCTCCCCCCGTGCAGTCGGCCTTGAGGCCGCGGGCCACGCTGGCCACGACTTCCTTTTCGTAGGAGCCGTCGGCGCGCAGGCGCACCAGCAGGCTCAAATCGTCGTAGGGGTCATACACCTTGTCGATGATCTGAACGTCGAAGGATTCGGCCGCCAGGATGCCGGTATCGGTGAGCCCGGCGTTCAAAAGGGTCTGCTGCAGGGCGGCCAGGAAGCCGCGGAAGATGTTGCCCGCGCCGAAATGGACCCAGACGGGTCTCAGGCGGGTGCGGGCCTTCACGGCCGCCGCGTCGTACCGGGGCAGGGCGATCCCCGCGGCTTCCCAGCCCTCCCGGTCCTGCAGTCCCTGAAGATTCAAATGTAACATATCTCTTTGCCTTTCCCGTCAAGCCCTGGTGTCCACCAGGTGCTTGCCCAGCTTTTTCTCCAGCATGCCCTGGAGCTGGGTGAGCACGGTGCTGAAGATCAGGTAGACAAACGCCGCCTCGCAATAGAGCAGCAGGGGCTGGAACTTGACGGCGATGATGCTCTTGGCCGTCATCAGGATCTCCGCCACCGTGATGGAAGAGACCAGAGAGGTATCCTTCAGCAGACTGATGAAGGAGTTGGCCAGAGCGGGGACGGCCACCAGGGCCGCCTGGGGGATAATGATCTGGGTCATGGTCTGGAGCTTGTTCAGTCCCAGGGCCTTGCAGGCCTCGAACTGTCCCTTGGGGATGGAGCCCAGAGCGGCGCGGATGACCTCGGAATTGTAGGCGCCCTGGCTGATGACCAGGGCCAGGATGGCAGAGGGGATCGGTTTCAGCACAAGCCCCACGGAGGGCAGTCCGAAATAGATCACAAAAATCTGGACCAGCAGAGGCGTGCCGCGGATCACCCACACCACAAACCAGGCGATGGCCTTGAAGGGTGCGATCTTGGACATGCGCATTAGCGCCAGGACGAATGCCAATACCAGGCCCAGTGCAAACGAGACCAGCATCAGCGGGACAGAGATCAACAGGCCCGCTTTGAACATGGGCCAGAAGGAATCGACCAGCAATTGAATAATTTCCATGGCAGCCCGCCTCCTTGTTTGGTAAAAAAGAAGGGCGCCGCCGCATACGGCGGCGCCCCGGAACTATGCGGATTACTTCTGATACAGACTGGTGCTGTCGGCCACGGTCTCGCCGAAGTATTGGACGGTCAGGTCATAGAGGGTACCGTCGTCGATCATCTCGCCGATGATCTCGGAGATCTTGTCGCACAGCTCCTGATCCTCCTTGCGCAGCATACCGGCGGACTCGACCATATACTCCTCGCCCTCGGCAGGCTCGTAGATGGCGGCGATCTTCACATTGACCTCGGGACGGCTCTTCATATACTCGTCCACAGCGGCCACGTTATTGATGGTGCCGTCGGCACGGCCGGTATTCAGCTGCTCCATGGCGGCGGTCAGGTCGCCGTCGGCAGTCGTGGCGCCATAGCTCTGGGCGATCTTGCCTGCGGCGGAAGAGGGGGAGTTGATGCACAGCTTGCCGGAGAGATCCTCGAAGGAGGTAATCTCGGTGTTGTCCGCATTGACCACCAGGCAGTAGGGGTTCTCGGCATAGGAAGCGGTGACGGCGTACTTCTCCTGGCGCTCGGGGTTGGGGTTCACGCCGCAGATCACGATGTCATAGCGGCCCGCGTCCAGGCCCGCCAGCACGGGATCCCAGCTGTCGGAGATCTGGAAGTCCGGCTCCACGCCCAGGCGGGAGGCGATCTGCTTGGCAACCTCCACCTCAAAGCCGGTGAGCTCGCCGGTGCCGTCCTCGTTGTACACATAGGGGATCCAGTTGCCCTCGGCGCCGATGCCCAGCTTGCCGGCGTCCAGCACCCGCTGAAGGGAGCCGTCCCCCTCGGGGGCGGTGGTCTCGGGGGCGCTCGTCTCAGGAGCGGTGGTCTCGGGGGCGCTCGTCTCCGGGGCGGGCGTGGCGGCGCTTCCGCCGCCGCCGCAAGCGGACAGGGAGGCGATCATTGCAAGAGCCAGGACGCCGGTAAGGATTTTCTTCGCTTTCATTCTGTTTCACCTTTTCCTTTTCAAATTTTTTATTTTTCAGCGCGCCGCGCTGAGAAATACGCAGTTCAGGCCCGCAGGGCGCCGCGGGCTTTCGTCCGGGACCGGCCGGCGAAAGTTCTCAGTCCTCGATAAACCGCTCCAGGACCCGAAAATTCCTCCGGTCGGCGGCGTAGGGATCGGTAAAGTAGTGCTCGTCGGCCACCTCCTGCACCAGATACCCGGTGAAGTCGTGGTCGTTCATGATTTGGATCTGCCGGGCCAGGGCGGTGTTGCCGTCGCCCCACACATTGTGGAGCCAGGGGTCGCCGTCCAAAAAATGCATGTGGATCAGATCGCTCCCGAAGGCCTGGAACCAGTCCTCCAGCTTCTCCCCCGCCGCGCCGGTGGCGATGCTGTCCACCATCATCTTCAGGCTGGGATGAGCGATCTCGCGGTACATCCGCTCTGCCCGCTCCAGATTATAGACCAGGTTGCTCTCATCCCTGCGCAGGGACTCCATGACCAGCAGGATGCCTTCCCGCTCGGCCACCCGGCACAGGCGGCCCAGATGATCGCGGCAGCGGTTCCACATGGTCTGCTCGTCCTCGCCGAAGTATCCCCAGCCGGAGTTGACCACGACCCGGTCCGCGCCCACCTCGGCCGCCAGATGGATGGCGTTGGAAAAATAGCGGAAGGAGTACTCCAGGCACTCCGGCTCCTGGGACGCATACTGATACTGATAGGCCATGCTGGGGGCGGTGATGGACACGACCCGGACATCGTGGTCCCACAGCTTGGAACGCAGGGCGTTTACATCGCCGTAGCCCTCGTGGTCCAGCCAGAAGTGGGCCGCGCCGCACCAGAGCTCGATCTGCCCGACGCCCAGGCGCTGCTGGCAGTCCAGGAAATAGTCCAGAGAGAAGCGGCGGTAGTGCTGGTTCATATTGACCAGCTGGCCGCGTTGGATCCCCTTCATGCCCCCACCTCCCCGCACAGGGCGGCCAGGGCCCGCTCATCCGGATAGGCCGGCTGGGCGAGATACCGCTCGCCGGGCAGGCGCAGGGAAATGTCGCCCCGATAGCCCATAGCGTCCAGTGCGTGCAGATACCGCTGCATCGGCAGCACGCCCTCGCCCCAGGCCCGCCAGCCGTGGTAGTTCCCGTCGCACAGCCGCACCAGGCCGATCTTGTCCCGGAAACGGCCGAACCAATCATAGACCGTATCCCCGCAGGCGCTCATAATGTTGGTGTCCAGGCACACCCCGAGGCTGGGATGATTGAGCTGATGCAGCATGGCGTCCAGCTCCGCCGCGGTGTTGAGAATGGGCGACTCGGCGATGAGGGGCGTCTCCGCGCCCATGACGGGGGCCAGCAGCAGGCGCACCCCCGCCGCCTGCGCCGCGGGGCAGAGGTGATAAAGGGTATCGGCGGCACTGCGCCAGAGCAGTTCGTCCTTCCGGTCCCAGCAGGCGCCGGAGGCGTCCAGCACCAGCCGGTCGCACCCAAGCCCGGCGGCCAGGGCGATACAGCTTTCATAGTAACGCAGCGTGGCTTCCCGCTGCTCCCCCTCCGGGGCGGTGATGGAGCAGCGGTAGGCCGGCGGCGACAGGACCGCGGCCTGAAGGCCCGCCCGCTTCAGGGCGGCCTTCAGGCGGGCGGGATCCTCATGACCCCGGTATCCGCAGAAGAAATGGGGCGTCTGGGGGACAAAGTCCAGTCTGTGAAGGCCCAGCCGCCCCATTTCGGCGGTGAAAAACTCCAGAGGATAGCGGCTGTACTGGCCGTTGGAGCCCAGAAGCCGCGCCTTGCCGTCCATCGCTTACTTGATCTCGCCGGGATAGCCGTTCTCGCACAGCTCAAACCACACATAGGCGAACTTCTCGCCCTCGGCGCACTCGCTGCCATGGTGGGAGCCGTGGGGGGTATAGGTGATGTCGCCGCCCTGCACGTGTACCTTCTCGTTCTCGGCGGTGTAGGTGAAGCTGGCGCCGGGCAGCATGATGTACCACTGCTCCAGCTCGTTATGGATATGCTGGCCGATGTAGTTGGGGCCGGTGCCGAAGTTGGCGCCCATGGACAGGCGGCCCAGGTTGCGGTGCTCCAGCATCATCATCTGCTGGATATCGGCCCCGGTAAAGTCCTCCTTGTAATGCCAGGCCTCCGACACGCCGCGGAAGCGGGGCAGGCTCATGTGGGCCTCGCGCAGGCAGGTCTTGTCGTAATCGTTGAGCTCGGTGACGAAGTGGACGATCTCCATCGTTTCCTTCGCGTCGGCAGCGCAGTGGAAGGTGAAGCTCTCCTTGTCGAAGTCGGGTACGAAGACGCACACCTCGGTGATGTTGAAGACGCGGCGGGGCGTGACGATGTAGCCCTTGCCGGCGGTCACCAGGAAGACCTGGTTGTGCTGCTCCCGGGTGTAGGTCTCCGGGGTAAAGTCCGCGCCGGGCCGGAGGGAGACCCGCTCTACGGCAGCGTCCTTGTAAGCGCCCTCCAGAACGCTCACGCGGGACACGCCGTCGGTATACTTGTGCTGGATATCCGCACCTTTCGAAATCTTGACCAGAGCCATGGTAAATTCCCCTTTACAGTGAATTATTATATAAGGTAGCAACGCAGTCGGACGGGCGTTTTGTTCCGCGTCTTACTTGATCTCTCCGGGATAGCCGTCGATGCACATCTCGAACCAGATGTAGTCGCACTTCTTGCCGGCCTCCACCTTGCTGCCGTGCCAGAAGCCGGTGGGCGTAAAGGACAGGTCGCCGCCGGTCATGTGCACTTCCTCGCCGCCGGCGGTGTAGATGAACTCAGAGCCGGGCAGCGGGAAGTACCATTGGGCCAGTTCGTTATGGATGTGCTGGCCGATCTCGATGGGGCCGCTGCCCTTGACGCAGCCCATGGACAGGCGGCCCAGATTGCGGTGCTCCAGCAGCATCATGGAAGTGGTGACGGAGTTGTCCTTGAAGTCCTCGTCATAGGTCCAGCCCTGGCTGATGGTGCGCAGCCGGGGCAGCACCATGCGGGATTCCACCAGGCAGGTCTTGTCGTAATCGTTGAGCTCGGTGACGATGTGCAGGAATTCAAGGGGCTGCTTGCTGTCGGCGGAGCAGGTGATGGTGAAGCGCTCGCTGTCGAACTCGGGGACGAACACGCCGGGCTCGGTCACGTTCCAGGCCTGGCGGGGAGTGGTCACATAGCCCTTGCCCTTGGTAAAAATGAAGAGCTGGTTGTGCTCGGTGACGGAGTACACGTCGGGGGTAATGGAGTGGCCGCTCTGGAGCGCGCAGTGGGCAAAGCGGGCCTGGTCGAAGGCCCCCTCCAGCACGGGTACGCAGGCATAGCCGTCCTTGAAATCGTACTTGACGTCGCTGTACCGGGCTACCTGAATGAGAGACATGGTTCGTTCCTCCTAGTTATAGTATCTGTGTTTTTTGTTTGATCAAAGCATCTTGCTCAGGAAATCCTGAAGACGCTTGTTCTTGGGGTGTGCGAAGAATTCCTCGGGCGCGCTGTCCTCCACGATGACACCGCCGTCAATGAAGATGACCCGGTCGGCCGCCTCGCGGGCAAAGCCCATCTCGTGGGTGACCACCAGCATGGTCATGCCGTCGGCGGCCAGCTTTTTCATGACGTCCAGCACCTCGCCCACCATCTCGGGGTCCAGGGCGGAGGTGGGCTCGTCGAAGAGCATGACCTCAGGCTGCAGGGCCAGGGAGCGGGCGATGGCGATACGCTGCTGCTGGCCTCCGGAGAGCTGGTTGGGATAGGCGTCCCGCTTGTCTTCCAGCCCCACCGTTTTCAGCAGTTCCATGGCCTTCTGCTCGGCCTCCTGCTTGCCGACGCCCTGCACCTTGACCGGGGCCAGCATGATGTTGTCCAGCACCGTCTTGTGCGGGAAGAGGTTGAACTGCTGGAAGACCATGCCCATCCCCAGCAGGACCTGATTGGTCTGCTTGGGCGGGGCGGAGACCAGATCCACGTCATGGTAGAGGATCTGGCCGCCGGAGGGCTTTTCCAACAGGTTGAGGCAGCGCAGGAAGGTGGATTTGCCGCAGCCGGAGGGGCCCACGATGGCCACCACCTCGCCGGGCTGTATGTCGATGTCGATGCCCTTGAGGACCTCATGCTTGCCGAAGTTTTTCTGGAGTCCTTTGACGCTGATCATACTCATAACGTTTCTGCCCCCCGTAAGTGATAGCGGCCAAAGCCGAAATAGGAAACGCTGTTGCGGTAAGAGATGTCGGCCACCAGGCCCTCCAGAGCGTGCCGGTCGTCCGGAAGCTGTCCCTCCTCCACCCAGCGGCCCAGCACGCCGCACAGAATGCGGCGGAAGTACTCATGCCTGGTATAGGACAAAAAGCTGCGGGAGTCGGTGAGCATCCCGATAAAGTTGCCCAGCACGCCGCCGGCGGCCAAGTTCCGGATCTGGGCCTCCATGCCGTCCCTGCAGTCGTTGAACCACCAAGCCGAGCCGTGCTGAAGCTTGCCGCGCACCCCCTCGCCCTGATAGCAGCCCATCAGACTCACAAGGCCCGCATTGTCGTTGGGGTCCAGGGAATAGAGGATGGTCCGGGGCAGCTCGCCGTTCTCCTCCAGCGCATCCAGGAAGGCGGCCAGACCGGGCAGGTTCACCGCGGGGCCGATGCTGTCGTAACCGGTGTCCGGTCCCAGCCGGCGGAACATGCGGGCGTTGTTGTTGCGCTGGGCGGCAAAGTGCAGCTGCATGGCCCAGTTCCGTTTGGCATACCCCCGGCCAAAAAACAGCAGCAGCGCCGTTTTGTACTGCCACAATTCCGTTTCCGTCGGCCGCTCTCCGGCCAGACGCCGCTTCAGGATGGCGTCCAGCGCCGGTACCCCGGCAGTGCGGAAGCAGAGATTGTCCAGGCCGTGGTCGGCCACCGCGCAGCCGTGGTCGGTGAAAAAATCCATCCGCCGGTCCAGGGCGGCGGTGAGGCTCCGCCAATCGTGAATCTCCATCCCCGCGGCGGCGGAAAGACGCTCCAGGTAAGCGGGAAAGCCCTCCTGCTCCAAATTCACCGCCTTGTCCGGCCGGAACGCCGGAAGGACCTTGGTCTCCAGGGAGGGATCCGCGGCAAGCTTCTCGTGCCACTCCAGCGTATCCGCCGGATCGTCGGTGGTACACACAAGGGTCACGTTGGACTGCTTCAGGATGCCGCGCACGTGCAGCCCGTCTCCGATCACCGCCTGGCAGTGATCCCAAACCGACTTGGCGTTGGCCCCGGTCAGGTGTCCTTCATAACCGAAGTAGCGTTTGAGCTCCAGATGGCTCCAGTGATAAAGGGGATTGCCCACCGCCCGCTCCAGGGTGGCGGCCCAGGCCTGAAATTTCTCCTCGTCCGGAGCCTCCCCGGTGATGAGCCGCTCCGGCACGCCGTTGGCGCGCATCAGCCGCCACTTGTAATGGTCCCCTTCCAGCCACAGCTGCGTCAGGTTGTGAAAGACGCGGTCCTCCGCGATCTCCCGGGGGCTGACATGGCAGTGGTAATCCAAAATGGGCAGCCCCTCCGCCACACCGTGGTAAAGCTCTCTGGCTGTCTGTGTATCCAGCAGAAAATCCTCGTCCAGGAATGGTCTCATGCTTCCATCCTCCGTCCCGTTTCAACGGGTTTTGCCGTTCTATCCAAAGTTCCGTCCTGCGTCAATGATATATTTGTGATATATCTCCTGTAGCAAACCATAACATAGTTCTTTCCCGGTGTCAAGCAGGAAACCGACCATTTCGCTAAAAAAATATTCCGTTCCGCAAACCATCTGTTGCTTTTGTACAGGAAACCTTGACATTTTGCCTGCCCGCGCCCTTGACATTTCTGGAATGCGCTGGTATACTGTCCTTGTTCGTGATATATTACTTATTATCTTTTTTCAATCATTTGATATATTACAGCTGGAGGTGCCTTATGGCAAAAGCGCCTTCCCAAAAGCGGGAACGCCTGTCTCAGGTCGCGTACGACCAGATCAAGACCATGATCCTTCAAAAGGACCTGACCCCCGGACAATTTATCAATGAATCCCAGCTCCAGGAGCTGCTGGAACTGGGCCGCACACCGGTGCGGGAGGCCATTTTGGCTCTGGCGCAAGATAAGCTGGTCACCGTACACCCCAGAAAGGGCATTGAGATCACCCGCCCCACGCCCAAGGATATCCATGATATTTTCGAGATCCGCTCCCTGCTGGAGCCTATGATCCTCCGCCAGTGCTTCTCCATGGTGGACCCCCAGTGGGCCATGGACATGCGTGCCCTGCTGCTCCAGCATGAGGACGACAGCGCGGGAAATTCCGCCGAAACGGCGGCCCCGCTGATCGAGCTGGATAACCGCTTTCACCTGGAGTTGGTGGATACTCTGCGCAATCAATATGCCACCAACCTGATGCGCAGCATTGTGGACTACCTGAACCTGATCCGGGTCACCGCTTGGCGGCCTGCCCGGTACCGGGTGAGCAACCGGGAGCATATCGACATCCTGAACGCCATCCTGGAGCAGGACCTGGAAACGTCCTGCCGGCTGCTCTCCGATCACATCCATCTGTCCTATCAGGAGGCCATCAACACCATGATGCACACCTCGTTTTGAGCGGACCGGACAGCGCTTTGCCGGAGGCGGGCGCAAGTTTGATCCCCTTCTTGCAGCGGCGCGCACGGCGTGAACCGACATCGCACTTTGCGGCAGCGTCCGGGGGGCGGACCCAACTGGGTCCGCCCCCCGGACGCTGCCGCTTTTGCAGGGAGCAACGGATCAAAGCGTCACGCCGTCCTTCCAGATGGCCAGGTCCCGGTAGCCCGCCCGCTCCGACCGGGTAAGGGCGCCGGAGGCCGTGTCCAGCACCGTTTGCAGCAGCGCCTGCGTATGCTGCTCCCAATCCCCGCCCTGGGCCAGACCGCCCGCGCTGTAGTCGATCCAGTTTGCCTTATGGCCCGCCAGCGCGGTATTGGTGGCGATCTTGAGGGTGGGTACCGGCGCGCCGAAGGGGGTCCCCCGGCCGGTGGTGAACAGGATCAGCTGGGCTCCCGCCGCCGCCAGGGCGGTCGTGGACACCAGGTCGTTGCCCGGAGTCTGGAGCACGCACAGGCCGCGCTTTTTTACCGTTTCGCCATAGCGCAGCACATCGCTGACGGGAGCGCTGCCGCCCTTCTGGACGCAGCCCAGGGATTTTTCCTCCAGGGTGGTGATGCCCCCCGCCTTGTTGCCGGGCGAGGGATTTTCGTAGACCACCTGGCCGTGACGGACGAAATAGTCTTTGAAGTCCCCCACCAGTTCCGGCAGGGCCCGCGCCGCCGCTTCGTCGGCGCAGCGGCGGAAGAGCACCCCTTCCGCCCCGAACATCTCCGGGATCTCCGCCAGCAGCGCGGTGCCCCCCATGGCCACCAGGCGGTCGGCCACCCGACCCACCAGCGGATTGGCGGTGACGCCGGACAGCCCGTCGGAGCCGCCGCATTTCAAACCAACGATCAGCTCGCCGGCTCCGATCTCCTCCCGCGCATCTCCGGCGGCCCGGTCGATGAGCGCGCGCAGCAGGGCTTCGCCCTCCCGCTGCTCGTCCTGCGCGGCCTGGCATTCCAAAAACGCCGTGCGCTCCGCGTCCCAGCCGCCCAGCAGGTCCCGGAGTACGGAGATCCCGCTGTTTTCACACCCCAGCCCCAACACCAGCACGCCCCCCGCGTTGGGGTGGCGGATCAGGCCGCAGAGGATCCGCCGGGTATACGCCTGGTCGTCCCCCATCTGGGAACAGCCGTAGGGATGGGGCCAGGCGTATACGCCGTCCACCCGCCCCCGGGCATAGGGCTCCGCCGCCCGGGCCAGCGCCTGGGCCACGCCGTTGACGCAGCCCACTGTGGGCACGATCCAGATCTCGTTGCGCACGCCCACGCTTGCGTCGGGGCGGCGGTATCCCCGGAACGTGCGGGGCGGCAGCGGCGCCGGCGCAGAGGCGTCCACCTCCGCCGCCGCCGTTACGCCCTGGCTCAGGCCGGTGCCCAGGTTATGGGTATGCA
Source organism: Flavonifractor sp. DFI.6.63 (assembly GCF_024462255.1). Taxonomy (NCBI): domain Bacteria; kingdom Bacillati; phylum Bacillota; class Clostridia; order Eubacteriales; family Oscillospiraceae; genus Flavonifractor; species Flavonifractor sp. DFI.6.63. Next base: position 18,534 of record NZ_JANGBE010000027.1, read on the forward strand.
CCCAGGCGCCGGGGGCGATGTCGGTCTTGGCCCGGCCGATCGGATAACCGTACTTGATCACCGCCTCCCCGGCGGCGATGGGGGCCAGCGCCAGTTTATGGCCCTGCGGGATCTCCTCCAGCGCGGTGACCGCCTGCCCCACGGCATAGACCGCCCGCTCCCCCGCCGCAACAGGAGAAAGGGCGACGGCCACGTTGTCCCTGGGATGGATACGCAGCACGCTCATAGGCCCGCCTCCTCCTGGCACCGGGCCAGGGCGGCGGCCATGCCGCAGGCGCGGATGCGCTCCAGAGCCCGTCCCGCCGCCGGGACAAAGCCGGGCAGGGCGTTCAGGTCCTCTCCCCAGAAATCGGTGCGCGCCGCCAGCGCCCGGATCAGCGCTTCCGGCGCCAGGCCCTTCGTCTGGCGGAAGAATTCCATTACGGCGGCGTCATCCCGGACGGGATAGGGTACGCCGTCCCGCATGCCCTGGGTGTAGAACGCGGCCAGGGCGGCGAAGGAGAAGGTGAGCCGCACGGGCAGGCGTCCGCCCCCCGCCGGATAGGCCCTTACGCTGGGCAGCACCCGGGCCCGCCACTTGGACACGCTGTTCAGGGCGATGTCCAGCAGGCGGTGGTCGATGTAGGGGTTGGCGAAGCGCTCCTCCACCGCCCGGGCAAAGGCCTCGCAGTCCTCCCGGGGCAGGGAGAGCGTGGGGATGATCTCTTCATAGAGGGCCCCTTGCAAAAAGGCGCGGACAGCGGGGTCCTCCATACAGGTGCGAACGATATCATGCCCCGCCAGGAACGCGGCGGGCACCATGGCGGTGTGACCGCCGTTGAGGATGCGCACCTTCTGCTCTTTGTAGGGGTGATGGTCGGAGACAAACTTCACCGGCAGGCCCGCCTGGGGGGCGGGGAACTCCTCCGCCAGGGCCTCCGGGGCCTCAATGACCCACAGTCCGAAGGGTTCCGCCGTGTCCAGCAGGGCGTCGGCGTAGCCGTTCTCCTCGTCCAGCTGCGCCGCCCATTGCTTGGGATAGCCGGTAACGATGCGGTCCACCAGCGTGCTGCAAAAGCGGTTTTCCGTCTCCAGCCAGCGCCGGAAAGCCTCCTCCAGCCCCCAGTCGGCGGCGTGGCGGAGCACATACTCCCGCAGTACGACTCCGTTATCCGCAATGAGCTCGCAGGGCAGCAGTACCCAGCCCGACGCCCCGGAGCGCCAGCGCTCCCACAGCAGCCGGGTCAGCTTGGCGGGAAAAGAGGCGGGGGGCCGGTCGTCCCATCGACAGGCCGGGTCGTAGACGATGCCTGCCTCAGTCGTGTTGGAGATCACAAAGCGCAGTTCCGGTTGGCAGGCGGTGCGCAGCAGCTCGTCCCAATCCGCAAACACATCCAGCGCCCGGCTGATACAGCGGATCATCCGCCGCTCCTCCACTACCGCGCCGTTCTGCTTTCCCCGCAGGCAGAGCTGATAGAGCCCCTGCTGGGCGTTGATGCGCCCGGCCTTTCCCGCGGAGGCCGGCGGGACTACCACCACTCTTCCGTAAAACCCCGCCCGTTCATTCATCCGGTCGATGAAATCGTCGGCAAAGCCCCGGAGGAAATTCCCCTCGCCAAATTGAAGCACCCGCTCGGGCGCCTGCCGGAGGATGCCGCCGTCCCCTTCCTTCAGGACGGCATAGGTCAGCTGTCTCATCGTTCAAAACCCCTTTCCCACGATTCCAGCGTTTGTGATATATCTGTAATATATCATACGTTTCGATCTTCGGTCTGTCAATCCTCTTTTTTCTGCCCTGTCCGCCCATGGGCAGAGCCCTTCCCTGCGCCGCCCCGGCAGGGCCCGGCACAGCAAGGCCCGCCCGTTCCAGGTAGGAGCGGCCGGGCCAAGAATCGGAACGTCGCCTGCTTCCGCAGACATAGCGGCAACCGAAATATATGAATATTTATCTGGCTATTTATTTTGAGGGCGGCGCGATATCCCCGCCCTCTTTCCCACATTTTCCGAAATAGTGCGTTTTAGTCTTGACATCCCCCGCATATGGTGTTATCTTTTCATCAATAATTATTCGTTTCAAGACGGATATTATTCATTTTATTCCCTGCATTGCAAGGCCTCTTGCAAAATTCCACAGAAGGAAGAGAACGGTGACCCCTATGAAGAAACTCCTGTCCCTGCAAAGCCGGCTGCTGTCTGTATGGACGGCCGCCGCGCTGCTGGTCTCTCTGTGCGCCGTTCCGGCGTACGCCGCGGAGGAGACCGCCGCTCCCGCCGGGAGCGTGACCAACGTCTCGGAAGACGGCGGCGAAGACTGCATTAACCTCTCCGCCGCCCGCTCCTTCCAAGCCAGGATCCCCGTGAGCATGACCGAAGAGGCGGCCGCCCAGGCCGCCGGGAAGGCCGAGTGGTCCCTGCTGCGCGACAGCGGCAAGGCCTATCTGGACCCTGTGCTGTATCCCAACCAGACGGCGGGCGGCGGCCTGTCCGACTGGGTCTGCTCCGACGGAGAGACGCCCTTTTTCACCAATGTGGTCTCCTTCGCCGAGACGGTGGACGGCCAGGTGTATCTGAGCGTAAGTTTCGACAGCGTCTGCTACTTTGGCAGCGATGCGAGCGTTCCCCACTCCAATGGCGGCGCTTACCTGGACGTATGCGGCTACTTCCGCCTGACCGCCCTGGTGGACGGCAAGGCGCTTGGCTCGGCCCCCGTGAAAATCACCCCCTACGACAACTTCCACACGATGCCTGAGATCTACGCCCAGATCGACGCGATGGTCTCCTACGCCGCGGAAAACACCGACCTGTATGTGGAGAAGCGTTCCATGGGCAAAAGCCAGGGCGACAATGGCCTGGAGCCTCTGGACATGCCTTATCTGATCGTGGCGAAGAATCCGGACGCCGTGGCCAAGTGGCAGTCCATCCAGGAAGAGGCGGAGCACGATCCCTCCGCCCTCATCGCCAAGCTTGAGGCCGGTACCCTGGGCGACTATCAGGTGCCCGTGCTGTATTCCAACGTTCACGCCAACGAGGCGGCCGCTTCCGACGGCATCCTGAAATTTGCCTGGATGCTGCTGGAGGCCGCCGCCGCCGACGGCAAGCTGGATTACGACCGGCTCACCGGCTTTACCGCTGAAGGTGAAGCCGAGCTGGCCGCCCAGATGGGTCCCGTGGGAGCGGAGGGCTCCGTGGCCGTGCCCGACCTGGTGGCCGACACCGCCACTTACCTGGGCTATCTCAAGGGCGAGGGTCTGAACGTCTCCGGCGTGGTGGATCTGGCCAAGTACTATACCATAGAGACCGAAACCGTGGACGTGGACGAGCTGCTCTCCGACGTGTTCTTCCTCATCGTCCCAGAGGAAAACGTGGAGGGGCGCACCTATCTGACCCGCACCTCCTCCGGCGGCTTTGACCTGAACCGCGACAACTCCTTCCAGACCCAGGCGGAGACCCAGAACATGACGCAGCTTATCGCCGCCTGGAACCCCGTCAGCTTCACCGAGTTCCACGGCCGCGTGAAGCAGTTCCAGTGCGAGCCCTGCGATCCCCCCCACGAGCCCAACTTTGAGTACGATCTGCTGGCCGAGCATCTGATGGCCGGCGGCGAGGCGCTCGGCATCGCCGCGGTGGCCAACAACGACGGCTACAACAGCTATGTCATCCCCCAGCGCGATTACCTGAGCTACACCGGCGCCAAGGCCGCCGACGGGGCCGACCAGACCTGCTGGTACGATCCCTGGGACGATATGTCCACCTCCTACACCCCCCAGTACGCCATGCTCCACGGCACCGTGGCCTATACCGTAGAAGTGCCCGCGTATAACGACGACGTGGCCGCCGCGGTGGCGTACGGCCAACTGGGCCAATCCGCCTACATTGCAGAGAACAAGCAGGAGTATCTGCTGGCCCAGACCAAAATTTTTGAGCGGGGCGTGACCAACGCCAACTCCGACGCCTACGAGCTGGTAGGCCAGTGGTTCTGCGACCAGTATGACGTGGAGGGCGCCGAGGCCGAGCTGTTCCGTCCTGAGTATGACGGCGCGGGTCAGAACGGCAATTTCTATCCGGAGTGCTACATCATCCCCCTGGACGGCGCCAATCAGTCCAACCTGCAGGCCGCCGCCGACATGATGGAATGGCTCTCCCGCAACGACGTAAAGATCCTGGTCTCCGAAACGGCCTTCTCCTACAGTGGTGTGCGCTATCCCGCCGGGACCATGGTGGTCTCCCTGTACCAGGCCAAGCGGAGCGTGGCCAACGGCGCGCTGTATGACGGCACCGTCATCACCGGCTGGCCCGTCCTCTATTCCGAGGGCATCACTGCCTTTGCCAAGACCCGCGGCTTCGACATGGTCACCTGCGCCGAGCCTGCGGCCTACCGGACCATCCGGGCCGCCTGCGGCGACTGGATGGACCACGCGGACTGCGTGCGCTATCTGGCCAACGTCACCTCCAGCTTCACCGGTGTGGAGGGCGCCAAGGTGATCCTCTCCAATGCCTCCGAGGACTCCACCGCCGCCGTCAACGCCCTGCTCCAGGCGGGCAAAGGGGTGGGGATGATCCTCTCCGGCGAACAGGCCGGCAGCTTCCTGTGCGATTATTCCGACTGGCGGAGCGTCTGCACCCAATACCGCCTCTCCGGCGCCGGCGTGGCCGAGGCCGACGCGCCCCTGTCCCTGACCATCACCAAGGCTCCCGTGGTCTACATCAGCGGCAAGCCCTCCGACAGCCGCACCGGCTTTGTCAAGACCAGCCTGGTCAGCGGCTCCTACCAGTATAACTATGACCGCCAGGCGATGGAGCTGCTGGGCTTCCAGGTGACGGACGACGCCTCCCTGGCCACTCTCGTCATCGGCGCCGCCGCCCTGGACGAGGCAGGCCTAGCCGCCGTGGAGAACGGCGCGGCCTATATCGGTTACGGCTCCAACGCCATCAGCGCCATCACCGGCTATACCGACCGCAGGGGCAACCAGATCCCCGGCTGTCTGCTGAGCACAGGCTCGCTGGTCCGTGAGACCGTCAGCAGCGAATCCATGGACGCCCTGGCCTATGTGACCTATCCCACCCAGAGCCTGATCACCGCCAGCTATGTGAGCGAGGGCGACGAGCTGCTCTATGGCTACGGCGCGGGCTACTTCTCCGCCATTCCGGAAGGCGCCCAGGTCCTGATCCGGCTGGACGGCGCCCGGGAGCCGCTGGAGGGTTTCCTGGTGGGCGGCGGCGAACATTACGACGACTTCCTGGACAACTCCATCCAGGCCATCTCCTACCAGAAGGACGGCCTGAACCTGGCGCTCTTCGCCAATACCCTGACCAACAAGCTCCACCAGCGGGATGAGTTCAACTTCATCAGCAATATGGCCTTTTCCTCCCTGCTGGGCGGCGTGTACGCCGGCAGCGTGAAGACCGCCGGCGACGCCAAAGCGCTGGCCGACGCCAAATACACCGACGTGGGCGGCGGCGACTGGTACGCCGAGGCCGTGGGGCAGGCCACCGCCCAGGGCCTGTTTACCGGCACCTCCGGCACCACTTTTGCCCCTGCCGGTACCACCACCCGCGGCATGCTGGTCACCGTGCTCCACCGTCTGGCCGGCCTGCCGGAGGCGGAAGCCGCCTCTTTTACCGACGTAGCCGCGGACTCCTACTGCGCCGATGCGGTGGCCTGGGCCGCCGAGCACGGCGTGACCTCCGGCACCTCCGCCGCCGCCTTCTCCCCCAACGCCGCCCTGACCCGTGAGCAGACCGTGACCATGCTCTACCGGTATGCCCAGGCCGCAGGCGCAGACGTGAGCGTGGAAGCGGACGCCGATCTCTTCCGTTACGCCGACGCCGGCCAGATCAGCGCCTTTGCGCTCCCCGCCATACAGTGGGCCTGCGGGTCGGGCGTACTCACCGGAAACGGCGCGGGCGCTCTGAATCCCCAGGGCACCGCCTCCCGCGCCGAGCTGGCCACCCTCATCCTCCGCGCCGCCGAGCTGTTCTGAGCGGGCGGTATCAGCAGAAGGAAGGGACGCGCTGCGGATTTTCCGCAGCGCGTCCCTCAGCTTGTCCCCCTTGGGCCCTGTTCAGTCCCAGGCCCGCAGCAGGCGTTCCACATAGCGTTTCATCGCCGGCCGAATCGGATAGCCGCCGTCGTGGGTGCACCAGTTGTACACCAGCCCCCGGGCAGCGATCATCAGAAAGTCCACCATGGCGGCCGCCCCTTCTTCACTGTGGAACTCTCCGGCCTGCAGTCCCTGCTGCACCTGTTCTCCCAGCACCCTTCGGATCCCCTGTTCAGAGGGGCGGTCAAAGCACTTGTTGTTGGAGTTGTAGAGCAGCTTGGTCAGGGAGATATCGGTGATCTCGCTGGAATAGCGGGCATATTCGTCAAAAAAATACAGGATCCGCTCCCGTGCGGTGGGCTGGATAAGAGCGGGCGCCACCACGTCCTCAAAGTACTCGTCGGCCAGCTGGTAGGTCTCATAGTACACATCCAGCTTGGTTGCATAATAGTTATAGAAGGTCCCCACCGAGACCTGGGCGGCCTCCACGATATCCCGGACCTTGATCTGCTCAAACGCACGGCGGTCCAGCAGCGCCAAGGCCACTTCAAAGATATGGCGCTTCGTCTCCTCCGCCTGCTGCCTGCGGGTCTTTTTATGCTCTTCCAATCCCTGCGCCCCCCATTTCTCTGCAATGATTATATCAAAATCAGGCCCTCCTGCCAAGTGCGGGAGGGCCTTTTTTTGGACGGTTCACCCAATTTGAGCAAGCTTATTTGGCTTTTTTTACAATTTTCTGATTTGACCCGCTTTTTTGGGGCCGCCCTATTGCATTTCGTTTTGCCTCGTGACATAATTAATGAACAAGTTCACTGAATATATTCATAAAACTTTTTCACAAAAGGAGGCAGCAGTATGGCTACATTTCTTACCGCCCAAGAGGCCGCCGAACGGATCCCGGACGGGGCCACCGTTGGCCTGGCGGGCATGGGACTGTCCGGCTGGCCGGAGGAGGTGGCCTGTGCCATCCGGGACCGCTTCCGGGAGACGGGGCACCCCCGAAACCTGAATCTGAAGCAGGGCAGCGCCATGGGAGACTGGGGCTACGGCAACCAGTTTTTGGGTTGGGACCGCACGAAGCGGCCCGACGGCCCCGCCCAGGATCAGGGCAACCGCGGCGTGACCCGGTTCGGCGAGGCCGGAGAGGGACTGATCGCCAAGTGGTGCGGCGCCCACATTGGCTCGGCCTTCTCCCTGAACGAGCTGGTGCGGCAAAACAAAATTCAGTGTCACTGTCTTCCCCAGGGCGTCATCGTAAACCTGTGGCGAGAAATCGCCGCCGGACGGCCCGGTCTACTGACCAAGGTCGGCCTCGGCACTTTTGTAGACCCCCGCGTCGAGGGCGGCAAGATGAACCAGGCAACCACGGAAGACCTGGTGGAACTGGTAGAGCTGGGCGGCGAGGAGTACCTGTTTTACAAGAGCTTTCCCCTGAACGTAGCGCTGCTGCGGGGCACCACCGCCGACGAAAACGGCAACATCACCTTTGAACACGAGAGCGTGCTCAACGAGGGCCTTGCGGTGGCCATGGCCGCCAAAAACAGCGGCGGCATCGTCATTGTGCAGGTGGAATACGTGGCCCGAAAGGGCACGATGGACCCCAAGCAGGTCAAGATCCCCGGCATTCTGGTGGACTATGTGGTCCAGGCCACCGACCCCATGGCCTGCTGGCAGGCCGAGGGGGTCTACTTTGAGCCCGCCTTCTCCGGTCAGATCAAAAAGCCGGTGCAGGCTCTGCCCAAGCTGCCCATGTCGGACCGCAAGGTGCTCTGCCGCCGCTGCGCCATGGAGCTGCGCGCTGGCAGCGTGGTCAATCTGGGGGTCGGCATTCCCGCGGACGTGGCCCTGGTGGTGGCTGAGGAGGGATATACCGACCAGATCACCCTCACCGCGGAGACCGGCACGGTGGGCGGGGTGCCCGCCGCGCTGCCCAACTTCGGCAGCGCCTATAACCCGGAGTGCACCATGCTCCACAACGACATGTTCGACATGATCGACGGCGGCGGACTGGACATCACTGTGCTGGGCCTGGCCCAGGCCGACGAGGCGGGCAATTTGAACGTTTCCAAGTTCGGCGCCCGCCTTACCGGACCCGGCGGCTTCATCAATATCACCCAAAGCGCCAAAAAGGTGGTCTTCTGCGGCAGCTTTATGGCCAAGAGCAAGGTGCTGGTACAGGACGGCAAGCTGGTCATCGCCGAGGAGGGCAAGGCCAAAAAGTTTATCCGTCAGGTGGAGCAGATCACCTTTTCCGGTCCCTATGCCCGGCCGGATCAGACCATCCTGTATGTGACCGAGCGCTGCGTGTTTCAGCTCATCGGCGGCAAAATGACGCTGATCGAGATCGCCCCGGGCATCGACCTGGAGCGGGATATCCTGGCCCACATGGACTTTGTTCCGGTGCTCGCCCAGAATTTGAAAACCATGGACCCGGCTATTTTCCAGGAACACTGGGGCGGCCTGGGCCAATCGATCCGAGCATAAGGAGGCTGACAAAATGGTATTGACCGAAAAGCAACAGATGTTGCGCAAACTTTTCCGGCAGTTTGCGGAAACGGAGTTCACGGACGAGCTGCTGGACCGGCTGGAGGAGACCGGGGAATTTGACCGCGCCATTCATGATAAGATGGCGCGCTGCGGCTTTCTGGGCGTCAAGATCCCGGTGGAATACGGCGGCCAGGGCGGCGACAGTCTGGCCTATGCCATGATGGTGGAGGAGTTCGCCCGGGTGTCCCCGGTGCTGTCCATCTATGCCAACACCTCCAACTCCCTGGGGGCGGGTCCGCTGCTCTACTGCGGCACCGAGGAGCAGAAGCGGAACTACGTGATCCCCGTGGCCAAGGGAGAAAAGATCCTGGTCTTCGCCCTGACCGAACCGGGCGCCGGCTCCGACGCGGGCGGGACCCTGACCTCCGCCGTGCAGGCTGGGGACGAATTTATTCTCAACGGCCGCAAGACCTTCATTTCCGGCGCGCCCTTCGCGGATTACGCGGTGGTCTACGCCAAGACCGATCCCAGCCAGAAAGGCTCCAAGGGCATCTCCATGTTCCTTGTGGACATGAAGCTGCCCGGCGTATCCTGCGGCAAGCCCGAGCACAAGATGGGCATCGTGGGCTACCCCACCAGCGACATCATCCTGGAGGATGTGCATGTCCACAAAAGCGACCTGCTGGGCCCGCTGCACAAGGGCTTCTCCACCGCGATGAAGACCCTGGACGGCGGGCGCCTGGGCATGGCCGCCCAAGCGGTGGGCATCGCCCAGGGCTGCCTGGACGCGTCCGTCAAGTACGCCAAAGAGCGCAAGCAGTTCGGCAAGCCCATCGCCAAATTCCAGGCCATCAGCTTCATGCTGGCCGACATGGCCACCGAGATCGAGGCCGCGCGCCAGCTGGTCTACTCCACCGCCGTGCGCAAGGATGCGGGGGACCCGGAGAGCGCCAAGCTGTGCGCCATGAGCAAGCTGTACGCGGCCGAGATGTGCAACCGCGCGGCCTACAAGGCCGTGCAGATCCACGGGGGCTACGGCTACATCAAGGAATACAAGGTGGAGCGCTTCTACCGGGACGCCCGCATCACCAGCATCTACGAGGGCACCTCGCAGGTACAGCAGATGGTCATCTCGGGCAGCTTGCTCAAGTAAGGAGGAGAAGGGTATGAAATTCATTGTCTGCGTCAAGCAGGTGCCGGACACCTCCGGCAAGGTGGCGGTCAAGGCCGACGGCACCATGGACCGCTCCAGCATGGCCGCCATCACCAATCCGGACGACCGGAACGCGGTGGAGGCCGCCCTGACCCTCAAGGACCAGCATCCGGAAGCCAGGGTGGTGGTGATCTCCATGGGCCCGCCCCCCGCCGCCGGGATGCTGCGGGAGCTGCTGGCCATGGGCTGCGACGAGGCGGTGCTCATCTCCGGCCGGGAGTTCGGCGGTTCGGATACCTTCGCCACCTCCCAGATCATTGCCGCCGCCATCGCGCACCTGGGTCTGGATGAGGAGGACGTGATCTTCTGCGGCCGTCAGGCCATCGACGGCGACACCGCCCAGGTGGGTCCCCAGATCGCGGAAAAGCTGGGCCTGCCGCAGGTGACCTATGCCGCCGACATCCGGAAGGAGGGCCGCACGCTCACCGTCCGCCGCATGCTGGAGGACGGCTATATGAACATCCAGGTGTCCACGCCCTGCCTGATCACCTGTATCAAGGAGCTGAATACCCCCCGGTATATGACCGTCAAGGGCATTCTGGAGTGCGATCAGAAGCCTTATCGGGTCCTTGACTATGCGGCTTTGAAGGACGAGCCCCTCATCGAGCCGGACACCATCGGCCTGAAGGGTTCCCCCACCAACGTGTACAAGTCCTTCTCGCCCCCGGTGAAGGGCGCGGGCGTCCTGCTGGAGGGTTCCCCGAAAGAGGCGGTGGCGCAGCTCTTCGCCGCGCTGGAAAAACAGCACATGATTTGAGGGAGGATGCGGAAATGACTGAATTTCATAATACCGACCCCGCCGCCTTCCGGGGCGTGTGGGTATTCTGCGAGCAGCGCGGCGGCGAGCTCAACCCCACCTGCTTCGAGCTGCTCTCCGAAGGCCGCAAGCTGGCCGACGATCTGGGCGTGGAGCTCTGCGGCCTGCTGCTAGGCGACGGCGTGGCGGCGCTGGCCCCCACGCTGGGCGGCTATGGGGCCGACCGGGTATATGTATGCCAGCACCCCCTGCTGAAGGATTACACCACCGACGCCTATACCAAGGTGGTCTGCGGCATGGTCATGGAGCGCAAGCCGGAAATCGTGCTCATCGGCGCCACCAACATCGGCCGGGACCTGGGCCCCCGCTGCGCGGCCCGCCTGCACACCGGCCTTACCGCCGACTGTACCCACCTGGATGTGGATGTGGCCAAGTATCAGGAATTTTTAAAGCGTACCTCCACCCTGGATGTGGACGGTATGAAGTGGGACCTGACCGACAGGGGTCTGAAGATGACCCGTCCTGCTTTCGGCGGCCACCTGATGGCCACCATCATCTGCCCCCGGTTCCGGCCCCAGATGTCCACCGTCCGGCCCGGCGTGATGCAGTGCGCCCCCTTCGACCAGGCCAAGGCCGACGCCTGCCGGGTGGAGCTTTGCCCTGTCACACTGGATGAGCGCGATCAGAAGACCCGTGTGCTGGAGGTGGTCAAGCAGGCCAAGGCCGCCGTGGACCTGATCGGTGCGGAGGTCGTGGTCAGCGTGGGCTACGGCATCAGCAGGGACGTAAAAACCGGCCTGGCGCTGGCCCAGCAGTTGGCCGACGCCCTGGGCGGCGTGGTGGGCGCCTCCCGCGCCTGCGTGGACGCGGGCTGGATCGGCGCGGACCACCAGGTGGGCCAGACCGGCAAGACCGTCCGGCCCCGGCTGTACATTGCCCTGGGCATTTCCGGGGCCATCCAGCATAAGGCGGGCATGCAGGACGCCGCGTGCATCGTGGCGGTGAATCAAAATCCCGCCGCCCCCATTTTTGAGGTGGCCGACTACGGCATCCCCGCCGACCTGTTCCAGGTCCTTCCGCTCATGATCGAAGCGACAGCCTCCAGCAAGGGATAGGCGCCGGGAAAACCGAACGAGCAGGCGTACAGAATTGGAGCAGGCCCGTAGCCGCGCGCCGGTGCGCCGGCCCTATCTGCTGTGCGGCGTGGGATGCATGCCCTTCGCGGGCATCCTTTACGCCTGGTCCATCCTGAAGGCTCCGCTGGCCGAGGCGTTCATCCGGAGCGTCTCTCAGCTGGCGCTGAACTTTATCCCGACCATGCGCTTTTTCTGTGCGCGGCCGGGATCTGTCTGGCGGGCCTGTCCTACGGCTGCTCGCCTCCCATCTCCTCCGCTTTTGTCAGCGTCTTTTATGGGACAAAGCATTTCGCGATGAACTTCAGCATCGCCAATACCATGCTCATCCCGACCTCTTTTACAGCCACCCTCGCCGGGCCATGGTGACCGCTTCCGGCTCCTGCGCCGCCCCGGCGGCCCTGCTGCCGGCCTGCTCCCTTCTTTCGCTGCTGAACCTGAGGATCCGAGCGCCCTGATCCGGCCCCGGCCTTCCGGCACCGGACCTGCAGCGCCGCTGTGCCAGCCGTTCGCCCAAACCGTCCGGCCGCATTCGGCGCCAGACGCCCCCCTGCGCCCGCAGGGCGGTCTGTCCCGTACACTTGCACGCTCTCCCCCGCCCCGCCCCCTTGTTTGACCGAATGAGCCGCGCCTTCCCGACCGGGAAGGCGCGGCTCATCCTTTATTGTTTGCGCAGATAGGTACTCGACAGCAGTTCCGTCCGGTTGGTGACCTGCATCTTCTCATAGATGCGGGCAACATGGTATTTGACCGTGTTGACCGAGATGCCGACCCGCCCGGCGATCTCCTTGTTGGTCAGCCCCTCCGTGATGAGCCGTACGATCTCCAGCTCCCGCTCGCTGAGCAGTCCCTCCAGGTGCCGGGCTTCTCCGCCGCTCTCCCGCATGTTGCAGAATGCGATGGCATAGGGCTCCCCATCCACAACGACCTTTTCCGTGCGGTAGTTCACCCAGGTCTTTCCATGCTCCGGATCGGTGTAAAAAAAGGAACGGGAGCTGCTGTTCTTCCCCCCTTGGCGCAGATCCTGCAGATTGGCCGTCTGGATCTTTTCCAGCAGGACGCCGAAGGCGGCGTCGCTCTTGCCCAGATTGATAAACCGCGCCGACTTGGGATTGACGAAAAGCAGCGTTGGCTTGACCTCCAGGCCGCTGATGCCGATGCCGTCTCCGGCCAGCTCCATGGCCCGCCGGTAAAGCTCCAGCCGGACGGCCGTCTCCGCCAGATCCCGATGGGATTCCAGCAAAACCGCAAGATGGCGCAGCGCCACGCACAGCTTGGCCCCTCCCTCCGGCGTGGGGAGGCGGTCCTCCGGAAAGGCCAGGTACAGCTCCCCCATCAGCTGGCAGCCCCGGGAATAAATCGGATGGCAGACCAGGTAGCACCCCGCCGGGAAACAGGCCTCCCCCGGGGAGGCCAGGCGGATTTTTGTCCCATCCCGCACCCAAAAGGCGTCCGGATGGCCGTGGGAGACACAGGTATGCTCCGCCTCCCAGATGACGGAAGCGCGCACAATGCTCGCCTGGACGCTCCGGCGCGGGATCGACAGCGCGGCGGCCGCACAGCCGAAATGATTCAGAACGGCCTGACAGCAGGCCCGTTCGAAGGCCTCGGCCGCACTGCTGGCGGAGATGTGGGCAAAGGCGTCGAAGACCTCCAAATAGGTGGTCAGCGCCAGCGCCCGGGCGGCCTGCTCAAATTCAGAACGATTGGAAACGCCGGTACGCAGCCCTGCAAACGGGGCGTTTTCCGGAAGCGGCGGGCACTCCATCTCCCAGCTCAGGCGGACCAGCCCTTCCCGATCCACCCATCCCCGTCCAAGCGTCTGCCAGGGCGCATCCTCAGACCGGCGGAATTGCAGCAGCCCAGGCTCTCCCGCCGTACAGGCCCCCGGAAGCGCAGGACAGACCTCCACCCCCTCGACCGGCCGTCCGATGGAGTTGATGGGTACGGCGGCGGCATCCCACTCCTCGGGGCACAGTTCGGCGGCATGCAGCGTGAGCCGGGTCACGCTCTCCGGAAACCCGGTATCCTTCTCCACCACACAGTCCGGCTCAAGCAGCCCCTGCATCCGCGCCGCGGTATCCCGGTCAAAGTATGCCTGTCCGATCCGTACCCGGCGCAGCCGGGAAAAGTTGCCGATCAGGAATCTGGAATCCATGCTGACCGCATTGATGATGCTGGGCGTCAGGTAAACGCTGTCCACCGGACGGCCGCTGACGGTCTTGATAAAATCCTTGGGTTCAAAGGACTCCATCGGCAGCAGGGTATCCCCGCAGGCCAGTCCCAGGCAGATCTCCTGTACATAGGTCAGGCAGGGATACGGCACGCACAGCAGCGCGGTGCCCGGCGGATGCCGCAGCGCCCCGCGGCAGTGCGCCAGATAGGCGCCCAGTTCGCCATAGGATACCGTGCGGATCCGCTCGCTCCCCTCATCCAGCAGCGCCGTCACGGGCGCTGCGTCCTCCACCGGATACCGGCCCAGCACCAGCTGTTTGCGGGTTAAGCTCTGGTAGGACAAAAACCGGCGGGAGGCCGGGTAGACCACCACCCGCCGCAGGGGCAGCAGGGGGGACAGCTCCTCCCGGAGTCCCGCCACAACGTCCCGGTCCGCCACCACCAGATCTGGCGCAAACCGCTTCAGCCGCGCCAGCAGGCGCTCCGGCTCCGTCCGCGGACTGACCGGGCAAAAAACGGCGCCGATCTGTGCTGCGGCGAACAAGAGCTCCACATAGGCATGCCCCGCACACCGCAAATAGACGATATGCGCGCCGGGCCCGCAGCCCAGTTCCAGCAGGCTCCGGCTGATGGAATCGATGCGCCGCCGCAGCACAGCGTACGGTATGGGCGGTCCGTCGGACGCGATGGCGATGCGGCTCCCATATTCCGCGCAAATATCCCGCAAAAGCTCCTGTAGCGACATGGGCCCGCCCTCCTTTTTTTCTACTTTAGCACAACCGCTTTGGTATGGCAAGGTGCTTTCCCGTTTTACTTTGCGAAAGTTACTGGAAAGTTACTACCCAAACGGGTGGTTGTCGTTTTTGATAACTCAGCCCTATAATCCAATCACAAGGATAGTGATTTTGTCTATCCCATTTGGTATGGAAGGAAGTGCCTGCGCTTGGAATACACAGTTCTCAGCCCCTGGGCCGCAGCCGAATCCCGGCAGCCCCGCGGGCTCTCGCCCCGGTTGGACACTCTGGCGGGAAAAACCATCGGCCTGTACGCCCACTTCAAGGGACACGCCATCAAGATCCTGGATGAGGTCGCCCGGGAGCTTTCGGCACGTTTTTCCGGCGTGACCTTTACTCATTTTCAATACCTCAAGGAGATTACCGAGCTGATCCAGGACGACGCATATGCGGCGCAGGCCGCAGCATGGGCCTCCGGGGTTGACGCCGTCATCACTGCCTACGGCGACGCCGGGTCTTGTTCCCTGTTTTTGGCAAAAAACGCCGCTTTCTTTGAAAAACAGGGCAAACCCACGGTAGACCTTCTCTGCCGGTCCTTTCAAAATTCCTCCAAACGGGGCGCCGCCTCCCAGGGGGTGCCCGGCCTGCGGCTGGTAGAGATGTCCTTTGGCGATCTGTCGGGCGAGAAGGTCATCGACGACGCGCTGCTCGAGCGGGTCGTCCGCCCTGAGGTACGCCGGGTGACCGACCAAATTGCCGCCGCGCTGACGGCCCCGCTCACCGAGGAGGAGGCCCGCCCGACCCGGGCCCGGGATTATTCCAGCTATACCTTTACCGGTACCCTTCAGGAGGTCAACGACCAATTCTACAAGCTGGGCTGGACCACCGGCCTGCCGATCGTCCCTCCCACCCGTGAGGCCGTGGATGAGATGCTGACCGGCACCGATCTGTCCCCCGACACGGTTCTGGGAACGATTCCCCCCATGAACGGCATCGCCACGGTGGAAAAGGTGGCCGTCAATGCGGTCATGGCCGGGTGTCTGCCCACTTATCTGCCGGTCATTCTTGCGGCCGTCCGGGGCATGCTGGCGCCCAACATCCAGCTGTGCGGCTGGACCTGCTCCAACGCCAACTGGATGCCGTTCACCTTTGTCAACGGCAGGGTCGCAAAGGACATCCACCTTCACAGCGGCCGGGCCGTCCTCAGCCCCTATTACAAGCCCAACACCGCCATCCCGCGGGCGCTGGCCTACATCACCATGAATATCGGCGGCGTGCGCCAGGGGATGGAGGACATGTCCGCCATGGGCACGGTGGGGCGCGGCGGCGTATGCATCGCGGAAAACGAAGCGCAGAGCCCCTGGGAACCGCTCCAGACCCGGTACGGCTTTACGGCGGAGGACTCCACCGTTACCATGTTCTGGCCGGCCGATGTGCAGACGCTGGGCGGAGGCGGTCTGGGCGGAGCGTTCACGCCGGAGAGCTTCCTCAAGAGCATGTGCCAGGTCAAGGCCTTCGGCTGGTGGACCGGCGGGGTGTTTATTCTCTCCCCCGAGATTGCCGCCATGTTTGCCCAGGCGGGCTGGACCAAGCAGCGCATTCTGGATTATGTGGTGGAATACAACCGCGTCCCCGCCGACGAGTGGAACCTGCGCTGGCTGGTGGAGAGCAACCATGAGCCCCGCAAGGACGGAGGCATTCCGGTGGAGACGCCCCTGGACGGCAGCTACTCCGCCCGGCGGTTTTGGAACGATGCGCACATGTTCATCGTGGTGGCGGGCGCCCAGTGGGGCGTGGCGGTCACCGGCGGCGGCGATCACGGCGGCCCATCCTGCACCAAAGTGGAGCTGCCAAAAAACTGGGACAGTTTAGTGGCGCGTTATCGGGACATCGTCCCGCGCTATCTGGATTACTAACAAGGAGGGAACGCATTGGAACACAAGGAAATGGAAGCGCTGCTCCAATCCTGCCAAAGGGAGCTGGAGCGTCTTCAGGCGGTCAACGAGATCCAGAAGATCATGGGCCGCTACGAGGTGGTACACAATCCCCTGACGATGTGGCGCACCCCAATCGACTGCTTTGCGCTGACCATGCCGGACGTATCCATGGAGGTATCCGACTGGGGCGTCTGGGTGGGCGCCGAGGCGGTCCAGTATCTGTTCGGCACCGTCATGAAGGAGGAGCCGGTGGGCACCATGTTCATCCACACCCTGGCCACCCCGGTCATCGAGGTGGCGGGAGACGGTCAGACCGCAAAGGGCACCTGGCACTCCCCGGGCTTCGAGACTCAGGTCGACGCGCAGCGCGTCCCGCACGGTTTCTGGTGCTGGGGCAGCTATAGCGTGGATTTCATCAAGGAAAACGGTGCCTGGAAGATCTGGCATATGAAGTGGTGGCGCACCTTCCGCTGCGATTACTACAAGAGCTGGACCGACTGCTGGCAGGACATCATGACCGGCCCCCCGAAACGGCATCAGTTCCAGACGGAGCCCATCACGTTCTTCCACCCCTACGACACGCTCACCGCGCGGGAGCCTTTCCCGGTCAATCCCAAGCCCTACGAGACCTATACGGGTACCATGATGGACTGGGCCATGGGGGAATTTAAGGACGAGTATTTCCCCGGCGACACCGCCACCAGCAAGTTTGAATTTGCCCATGGCAAAAAGCCCGGCGTCATTGAAAACAACCCCTCGGCGGACCTGTGAGCGCCAAATATGCCTGTGTGGGAAATACGGGTATAGACGGTCCCTTCGACTTGACGTACAATAGAAAACGCGACGGATGATTGGAAAGGAGAACAATATGAAAAAGATTCTGAGTTTAGTCCTTGCGCTGGGAATGATCTTTTCCTTAGCCGCATGCAGCGGCGGCGGCGAATCGGGCGGCAGTACCGCTGCAGATGACGGTCAGATTTACGAATTCAAGCTGAGCATTATGAATGCCGACCAGCCCTTTATGGAGGATTTCCCTGCCCTTGTGGAAGAAAAAACCGGCGGCCGCATTCAGATTACCCTCTATGATATGAGCAGCCTTGGTACTGCCGCAGACGCCCTGGCGATGACGCGAAACGGGACGGTTGAGATGTACTTTAATGCCGCGGCCCAGACGGCCGGCGAGTTCCCTGTGGCGGATATCGTACAGGTCCCCTTCCTTGCCTCCAACCCCAGCACGGTCAGTGAAATTATTTATTCTCTCTACTATGAAGGCTATCTGGACGAGTTTAACAACGAGACGGTTCCGCTGATGTTCGCGCCGACCGATATGCAGATGCTGGCGGTCAAGAACAGCAAAATCGAGAGCATGGGCTCTTTCAATGGGTTAAAGCTGCGGGCGGTCTCCGGTATCGCGGTGGATATGCTTGAGTCTTTCGGCTCTTCTGCTGTGGCAATGCCGATGTCCGACGTGTACCTGTCCCTGGACCGCGGCATTGTTGACGGGGCCATGACCAGCCCCCATCTGATGCAGGTCAATGCGCTGTATGACGTCTTGGACTACATCATGGAATACCCCGTCCATGGCGGCCTGCTGTTTTTGGCTATGAACGAGGATGCGTACAACAGCCTTCCGGACAGTCTGAAGCTCTCGCTCATGGAAGCCTGCGAAGAGCAGCGTTACCGTGTCATCAACAAAGTACAGCAGACCTATTCCGACGGCATCGAGGCCTGCGTGGCAGGCGGTATGGAGCTGTACTCCATTACGCCGGAGTTCCAGCAGGAGCTGCAGGACGCTGTGGCGCCCCTGCGCGAACAATTTGTGACAGGCCTGAACTCCGCCGGTCACGACGGTACTGCAATCATGGATCTGACCGAACGGGTCATCGAGCGCTGCGAATACAACCTTAAATAAGTCCCGACATGCCGATATGGGCCTCGGCCATTCATATCCGAACGGCCGGGGCCCCATTTAGGAGACATGCTATGAAAAAAATGTTGATTATGGCGGCAAAGGCCGTACATATGGTTAGCAATCTGTTTGCCTGGATCTCCGCAGCGGTCCTCTTCTTTATGGCATCGGTCAGCTTTGTGGATGTAATCGGCCGCTATTTTTTCCACCATCCTTTAACGGGCGCCCAAGAGATTATTGAGGTTTCCATGTCGATTTTTGTGTATACCGGCCTGGCCCTGGCCATCAAGCTGCGCCGCTGTATTGCGGTTCCGGTCATCGTGGAGCGGCTTTCGCCCCGTATCCAGCTTCTGGTGACCGCTGTTGGAAATGCACTTTGCTGCGGAATGAGCGGTCTGTTGATCTGGCAGCTGGCGCTCTCCTCCGCAAAGCAGCTGGCCCGTTCCAGTGTGGGAACGCCTGTGCTCAAGATCCCTTACGGCCCCTTTTATGCGATCGCTCTGGTCGGATATGTTCTTATTGCCTTAGAGCTGCTGATCCTAGTCATAACCGACCTGCACGATTTCATCTGCTGGAATAGCACGCGTAATGCCGGCGTTACCGGAGAGGAGGGAACTGAGACGTGCAAATGACGACGATCGCCGGTATCGTGGGTATCTTACTGATGCTCATTTTGATGTTTGCCGGCGTAAACCTCGCCTTCTCCTTCTTTATTTCCGGCTTTATCGGCGTGGTCATGATCTTGGGATTTGGCGGCGGTCTGACTTATCTGCAGACGATTCCGGTTACAACCGCCATGTCTTACTCCCTCGCAGTCTTGCCCATGTTTATGCTGATGGGTGATTTTGCGGTAATGGGAGCACTGACTACGGACGCATACGGTGCTGCCCGCAAGTGGTTTGGGCGCCTGCCCGGCGGCTTGGCCATCACAAGCACTGTGGCCAGTGCGATTTTTGGAGCTATCTGTGGTTCCGGGCAAGCGACGGCAATGGTCATGAGTCAAGTCGCATGGCCTGAAATGAAGCGGTATGGCTATGAGCCCAAGCTGGGTCTGTGTTCCATTGCCGCCGCCGGCCCTCTCGCGATTCTGATTCCGCCCAGTACGCCGATCATCATTTACGGCATCCTGGCCCAGACCTCCGTTGGCAAGCTCTTTATGGCCGGATGGCTGCCTGGAATCCTTTTGACCCTCCTGCTGTGTATCACCACGGCCGTTTTAGTCAAACTCAGACCCGCTTGGGCCCCGCGCGCAGAGAAGACGACTCTGCCGGAAAAGCTTCGTTCCTTAAAAGCCGCTTGGCCGATCCTTCTTTTGGTCGTCTTTATCATGGTGTGCATCTGGGGCGGCATTACCACGGTGAATGAGGCGGCCGGCATCAGTGTTATCGTCTGCCTTATTATCGTGATCTGCAAGCACCGCGCCGGAGGAAAAAAGATCCTGCAGACGTTAAAGGAGAGCGCCGTACAGGCCTCCGGCCTGTTCTTCATGTTTATCGGCATTCAGCTGTTTAATGCTTTCATGGGGCTGTCCAAGCTCCCCGCCATGCTCTCCTCCTGGGTCACCGGCCTGGCGCTCCCCCCCATGGCCATCATATGGGTCATCGTAATCATCTATCTGGTCCTGGGCTGCTTTATCGACACCCCTGTCATCATGATGCTTACCATTCCACTGTTTGCGCCTGCGGTCTCCGCGCTCGGGTTCGACCTGGTCTGGTTCGGCATTCTGTCTACCATGTGCGTGGCGCTGGGCTCCATTACTCCGCCCGTCGGCATCTGTCTGTTCGTCATCGGGGCCAGAGTAAAGGAAGTACCGCTGATCACATTGATGAAGGGTGTCTGGCCCTATGTCATCGCTACCTTTGCGGCCACGGTTTTGGTCATGTATATCCCCCAGCTTTCTCTGCTTCTGCCCAGTCTAATGTCCTAGCTCGCGCTTATAAGGGCCGGGCGGCGGCCGGAACGGCTGCCGCCCGGCCCTATCCATACGGACTGAAAAAGGATGTGTTATTATGTTCGTTCTGCCGCCCCCCCTTCAGCTTCCCCCCTTGAGCGACGCCGAGACACGCAAGCCGTATTCCAAATACTACTATGAAGGGGCCAAGTCTCCCGCACCGGAAACCATGGCCCAGATCGTCTGGGGTGCGCCGATGGATCCCGCCGACGCCTTGCTGCCCGACCAGGTGGACGCACTTTTGGAGCCGGGTTACCTGCCCCGCGAGAGCGGTTACTGCGTACTGCCCAACGGGGTGGGGTATGCCGCAGCACTGACCAAAATGCCCGGCGTGACCCCTCAGGCAAATAACTGGTGGGGGCCTTGGCACGAGCAGGAAGATCTGCGCTATAAGCTTTGGTGCCCCGGAAGCCACATCCGTGTGGGCCCTTCCTGGGCCCAGGAAAATGTAGGCATGGGTCTGGAGGATTTCTATTTTGTGGGGCGGATGAATCCGGCGCTCTTTGGGTTTGATCTCCGGCGCGTGGCACAGCAAGACGACATCGTTCTTATCCGAGGCTCCAACGGCCTGATCAAACCGGCCGACGGTTCCCCCGCTGACCGGCCGCTTCCTGTTGTCGTTATGCATTATGTCCGGAAGACGCCGGAGGGAATTGAGTACCGCTCCCGCTTTTGGGTGGGGCTCCATTTTCTCAACGGTAAACCTGTCGTTCTCCTAAAAGCAGGGGAGCGTATTTCAGAAGAACGTGCGTACGGCCTTGCCAATCATTGTGCCCATGAGATGGCTACCCTGGCCTATTTACTGCCGCGGCTCTATCCTGAATTCGGCGGGACAGAGCGGTAGCCGTCAGAGCCATGGCCCGCCCGTCCTGGCATCTCTCCAGGAATGCCCTCTGTTCTTCCTTTTTGAAAAAGAGCGTGCTGCTGTACTGACGCCGACCGGCTATGGCCTGCGCTTTACGGCTGAGGGGGGGCGCGCCGGACCGGCTGCGCCCTGCCCTGTTCCCGCTCCTGCCGTTCCTCCCCGCGGACCTTCTTCGGAGCAAGAGGCCCCATAAGCCTCCGACCGTTTCCTCCCCTTTTTCCGCGGTTTCTCTTGGCAGATTCTCCCGTTTGTGCTATGCTAGGGCTAAGGAAGGGAGGTCTGCCCCATGATGAAAAACGAGGCCTTTGTTCATCTGACCGATGCCCTGCCCCCCGATATTGCCCGCCGGAAGGCCATGGGTGACCTGGAGGGGGCCAAACGTCTGATCGACCTGCGTCTGTCCGCCGCCGGGCAGCCCGAGCTGGCGGAGCGCCTGATGGTAGAACGGCTGCGGTTGGAACGTCTGCCCCGCGACTACCCCTACGACCGTGCCCAGGCCCTGACCATGATCCGTGCCGAATGGCCCGGCTGCTCCGAGGAACAATTTGACGGGTTGGTGGATGCCGGGCGCATTGACTGGCGTATGATCGGCTCCGTTCCCCACTATCACGAGCGGTTTTTGGAGTCTTTGCGCCTCTACCCCGCCCAGGCCCCCGGCCTGCACCAGGAGCACACGGACCAGGCGGAGCGGGAGCTGACGCTGGAGCGGCTGCGCGATGCGGGCGCCCTTACCGCGCGCATCACGCTGCGCGCCGGTATCCGTGCCCGGACCGACCCGGCGGGACGGGAGGTCCAGGCGTGGCTGCCCATTCCCGCCGCCTGTCCCCAGCAGAGCGAGATCCAGATCCTGGACGCCACGCCCGGCGGGGTGTGCGCCCCGGAGGACGCGCCGCAGCGTACGATCTGGTGGAAGAGCCGCGGACGGGACGCCTTTACGGTCACCTACCGGTATCTCCACCGGGCGGTTTACATCGACCCCCTGACCATCCGTCCCAGCCGGGTCCAGCCTTCCTTCGACCTGGAGGAGCAGTGGCCCCATGTGGTCTTTACCCCCTACCTGCGCGCGCTGGCCGAGCGCCTGACGGACGGCCTGTCCTCTCCTGTTGAAAAGGCCAGGTCCCTCTACGACTATGTAACGGGCTATGTCGACTACCGCTATCAGCCCGCCTACCTGCAGCTGGACGACATCGCCGACACCTGCGCCCGGGAACTGCGGGGGGACTGCGGCGTGTTCGCTCTGCTGTTCATCACCCTGTGCCGCATCGTGGGCATCCCCGCCCGGTGGCAGAGCGGCCTTGCGGTCCGCCCCGACTCCGTCGGCCCCCACGACTGGGCCATGTTCTATATCGCCCCCCACGGCTGGCTGTGGGCCGACTGCTCCTACGGCTCCTCCGCCCGCCGTCAGGGCCAGGTGCAGCGCCGCCGGCACTATTTCGGCAATCTGGACCCCTGGCGGATGGTGGCCAACAGCGAGTTTTACGCCCCCCTCACCCCGCCCATGCCCGGCTGGCGGCAGGACCCCTATGACAATCAGCGGGGGGAATTGATGGTAGACGGACGCGGCCTGGACGACCCGGAGCGCGAGTGTACCCAGGAGCTGCTGTCGTTTGAACTGCTGTGACCAGACGGTCCCGCCCGATCCATCGTTTCCCCACGGGAACGCCCCGCAGCGGGCGCCCCAATGCGGCTTTTTCCCCTTGGAGGCACGCTTACGCGGCCATGCAGATTGCATGGCCGCGTTTTTTCGCGCCAAAATTTTACTTGACATTTCCCGGAAACCTGCTACAATATCGCTTAAATTATTTTAGTTAAATAATTTTAATTAAAATAATTTATATTTCTAGAACTGGTTTTCAAAACAAGAAAGGAGCTTTTCCCTATGTTTGAGCAGATACGTAATATCATCGCGGAGACGCTGAGCTGCGATCTGGAGGCCGTCACCCCCGAGGCGGACCTGGCGGAAGACCTGGAGGCGGACTCCCTGGACGCCGTGGAGCTGAACATGGCCATCGAGGAGGCCCTGGGCGTGTCCATCCCCGACGAGGAGCTGAAAAATGTGAAGACCGTGGGCGATATCGTCCGTTATCTGGAGGCCCACCAGGAGTAAGCCATGGACATGCAGCAAGTGTTCACCCTGATGGAGCGTTTTGACGCCTCCCCCCTGACCGGGCTGGAGGTAGCGCTGGAAGGAGGGCGCGTCAAGCTGGAAAAGAGCGCCGGCGCAGGCCCCGCTTCCGCCGCGCCCGCGTCCTCTGCTCCGCTGCAGGCCCAGCTTCATGCGCCCGCTCCGGCGCCGGAGCTCCCCGGCTGCCTGATCACCGCCCCGCTGGTGGGCACCTTTTATGCCGCCCCGGCGCCGGGGGAGGCTCCCTTCGCCCCGGTGGGCGCCTCCGTGCGCAAGGGCGGGACCGTATGCGTGCTGGAGGCCATGAAGATGATGAGCCAGGTGCCCGCGCCCTTCGATTGCGTCATTGAGGAAGTCCTGCGGAAGGACGGGGAGCTGGCGGAGTTCGGCGCCCCCCTGTTCCGCGTCCGGGAGCTTTGAGATGTTCCGGCGGGTACTCATCGCCAACCGGGGCGAAATCGCGGTGCGGATCATCCGGGCCTGCCGGGAGCTGGACATCGAGACGGTGGCCGTCCATTCCACCGCCGACGCCGGGGCGCTGCACGTACAGCTGGCCACTCAGTCGGTGTGCGTGGGCCCGCCCCGCGCTGCGGAGAGCTACCTGAACCTGTCCGCCCTCCTCACCGCAGCCCTGGAGACCGGCTGCGACGCGGTCCACCCGGGCTACGGCTTTCTGTCGGAGAACCCGGAGTTTGCCGACCTCTGCGCCAAGTGCGACCTGTGCTTTATCGGCCCGCCCGGGGATGTGATCCGTCAGATGGGCAGCAAGGCCGCCGCGCGGACGCTGATGCGGCAGAGCGGCGTGCCGGTCGTCCCCGGTTCGGACGGGCCGGTGGCCGACGCCGCGCAGGCCGCCGCGGCCGCCGCCGCAGTGGGTTATCCCGTGCTGGTAAAGGCCTCTGCCGGAGGGGGCGGCCGCGGGATGCGGCGGGTGGATTCCCCGGAGCAGATGGACGCGCTCTTTGCCGCCGCCCGGGGCGAGGCCGAGGCCTGCTTCGGCGACGGCGCGCTGTATGTGGAAAAGCTGATCCAGGCGCCCCGGCACATCGAGTTCCAGATCCTGGCCGACGCCCACGGAAATGTGGTGCATCTGGGGGAGCGGGACTGTTCCATCCAGCGAAAAAATCAAAAACTCATCGAGGAGTCCCCCTCCCGTGCGCTGGACGAGGCCCTGCGCGGAAGCATGGGCGCGGCCGCCGTGGCCGCCGCCCAGGCCGCCGGCTACCGCAGCGCCGGGACGGTGGAGTTCGTCCTGGACCGGACGGGTCATTTTTATTTTATCGAGATGAATACCCGCATCCAGGTGGAGCACCCGGTGACCGAGGCCGTCACGGGCGTGGACCTGGTGCGGGAGCAGCTGCGCATCGCCGCGGGGCTGCCGCTGAGCGTGACCCAGGAGCAGCTCAGGCCCTCCGGCCACGCCATGGAGTGCCGCATCAACGCCGAGGACCCCCGCCGGAACTTTGCGCCCGCGCCGGGGCGCACCGCGTTCCTCCACCTGCCCGGCGGTCCCGGCGTGCGGGTGGACACCGCCCTCTTCCCCGGCTATGACCTGCCCCCCTATTACGACTCCCTGGCGGCCAAGCTCATCGTCCACGCCCCCACCCGGCTGGAGTGCATCCGCCGGATGCGCCGGGCGCTGGAGGAGCTGATCATTGAGGGCTACCCCACCACTGCCGACCTGGCCCACCTGATCCTCTACCACCCGGAGTTTGTGAAGGGAACTTACGATACCGGCTTTCTGGAACAGCACATGGACGAACTGCTGGCCTGGGCGTGCGGATAAGCCCCGCCCAGGCGGCACCGTTGAACTGCCGCTGTTTTGCAGTCCGTTTGGAGGTAACCCATGGAACAACCCAATTTCAGCCAGCGCCGCGCCCGTCTGATCCAGCTCAAGCAGCGGCGGGAGGGCAGGGAGCGGGACGTGCCCCGCCGCAAGCCCTCCAAGGCGGTGTTCGGCAAATGTCCCGCCTGCGGCGGGGTCACGCCCAAGAGCGCGCTGGTCCGCTCGCTGTACGTCTGCCCCGCCTGCGGGTACCACCACCCCATCGGCGCCTATCTGCGTTTGAGCCTGCTGCTGGATTCCCACAGCTTCCGGGAGCTGGACGAAAAGCTGACCGCCGCCAATCCTCTGGACTTTCCCGGTTATGAGGAGAAGCTCCGCGCCGCCCGCCGCTCCACCGGCCTTGCGGAGGCGCTGGTCACCGCCCGCGGAATGATCGACGGCCGCAGCGTGGTGGCCGCCGTGCTGGACAGTCAGTTTCTGATGGGCAGCATGGGCGCGGCGGTGGGGGAAAAGCTTACCCGCGCCGTCGAGTACGCCGGGCGCACCCGCCGCCCCCTCATCATCTGCTCCGCCAGCGGCGGGGCCCGGATGCAGGAGGGCATCGTGTCCCTGATGCAGATGGCCAAGACCTCCGCGGCCCTGGCCCGGTTTTCTCAGGCGGGCGGGCTGTACATTTCCATCCTCACCCACCCCACCACCGGCGGCGTGACCGCCTCCTTTGCCTCCCTGGGGGACTACACCCTGGCCGAGCCGGGGGCGCTGATCGGTTTTGCCGGTCCCCGGGTAATCCAGCAGACCATCGGTCAGACCCTGCCCGAGGGCTTCCAGCGCTCGGAATACCTGCAGGAGCACGGCTTTTTGGACCAGATCGTCCCCCGCGCCCAGCTGCGGGCGGCCCTTGCCCGGCTGCTGCGCCTGCATGGAAAGGAGGCGCGCGCCCATGGCGGATAAAACGCCCGCGCAGCGGGTCGCGCTGGCCCGCCATGCGGGGCGGCCCGGCACGGCGGACTACATCGCCGCGCTGTTCACCGACTTTTTTGAATGCCGGGGCGACCGGCAGTGCCGGGAGGACGCCAGCATTTTGGGCGGCGTGGCCCTGTACCACGGCCGTCCCGTCACGGTAGTGGGCCACCGCAAGGGCCGCGACCTGAGCGAAAACCTGAAATGCAACTTCGGCATGCCCGGCCCGGAGGGCTACCGGAAGGCCCAGCGGCTCTTCCGCCAGGCGGAAAAATTCGG
The DNA here is from genome assembly GCF_024462255.1 of Flavonifractor sp. DFI.6.63. Taxonomy (NCBI): domain Bacteria; kingdom Bacillati; phylum Bacillota; class Clostridia; order Eubacteriales; family Oscillospiraceae; genus Flavonifractor; species Flavonifractor sp. DFI.6.63. Next base: position 44,865 of record NZ_JANGBE010000027.1, read on the forward strand.
ACGGCCGGTCATCACCTTTGTGGATACTCCCGGAGCTTACCCCGGCCTGGAGGCCGAGGCCCGGGGCCAGGGGGAGGCCATCGCCTCCTGCCTGTCCCTGCTCTCCACGCTGGAGGTGCCGGTCCTCTGCGTCATTACCGGGGAGGGGGGCAGCGGCGGCGCGCTGGCCCTCGCCGTGGCCAACCGGGTACTGATGCTGGAAAACGCGGTCTACTCCGTCCTCTCGCCGGAGGGCTTTGCCTCCATCCTGTGGAAGGACGCCGGGCGCAGCGGAGAGGCCGCCGAGGTAATGAAGCTCACGGCTGCCGACCTTTTGTCGCTGGGCGTGATCCACGAGATCCTCCCCGAACCCGAGGGGGGCGCCCATCTGGACCCGGCCGCCGCGTTTGCCACGGTGGACCGCGCCCTCTCCCGGCACCTGCGTCAGGTGGAGCGGGAAGGGCATTTCGCCGCCCGGCGCTATGAAACATTCCGGAGGATCGGATCATGAAGGGCCTTCGCATCTGCGCGACCGGCCGGGCGCTGCCCCGGCAGATCGTCACCAATGACGCGCTCTCCCGCCGGGTGGATACCAGCGACGCCTGGATCGCCTCCCGCACCGGCATCCGGGAGCGGCGCTTCTGCTGCGGGGAGGAGACGGCGGCCTCCCTGGCCGCGGACGCTGCCCGGCTGGCGCTGGAGCGGGCCGGAGCGGACCCCGGACAGCTGTGCGCCTGTATCACCGCCACCGTCACGCCCGACTACGCCTCCCCCTCGGTCTCCTGCCTGGTCCAGCAGCGGCTGGGCCTGCCGGAGGAACTGGCCTGCTTTGACCTGAGCGCGGGCTGCACCGGCTTTATTTACGCGCTGCAGGCGGCCCGGGGGCTGCTGCTGCAGGACGCGCGCCCCTACGCGCTGGTCATCGGGGCCGAGCAGCTCAGCCGCATTACGGACTTCACCGACCGGAACACCTGCGTCCTTTTCGGCGACGGAGCCGGGGCGGCGGTGGTCACCCTGGATCAGGTCCCCTACGCCTGCACCCTGGGCAGCCGGGGCGACGCGGCCCCGCTGTGGATCGAAGGCCCCGGACCGGCGCACCCCGTCATCCACATGGACGGCCAGGCTGTGTTCCGCTTCGCCGTGGAGGCCCTGCCCCGCTGCGTGCGCACCCTGCTGGAGCAGTCCGCCCTGCGTGGGGAGGAGATTGACTGGTTTGTGCCCCACCAGGCCAACGCCCGCATCGTCTCCGCCGCCGCCCGGCGGCTGGGCCTTCCGCTGGAGCGGTTTTATCAGAACATGGACCGCTACGGCAACACCTCCGCGGCCAGCATCCCCATCGCCCTGGACGAGATGGACCGGACGGGCCTGCTGCGCACCGGGCAGAAGGTGATCTGCGCGGGCTTCGGCGCGGGGCTCACCTGGGGCGGGGTCCTGCTGACGCTCTAAAGCGGCGGCTTTTCGGGGGCCGTTCGTCTTATGCCGCGGGCCGCCCCGGCGCTATTCCGCGCGTGTCTGCGCGCGTATTCTTGTGAGGCTGACAATGAACTTAAACGAACTTTTGGGGACGGAATTTCCCCTGATCCAGGGCGGCATGGCCAACATCGCCACCGCCCCCTTCGCCGCCGCCGTCTCCAACGCCGGCGGTATGGGCCTGATCGGCGGGGGCGGCATGGACGCCGACGCCTTTCGGGCGCAGATCCGCCTCTGCCGCCGCCTGACCGACCAGCCCTTCGGCGTGAACATCATGCTCATGCACCCCCAGGCCGGGGCCATGGCCCAGATCGCCGCGGAGGAGCACGTAGGCTTCATCACCACCGGGGCGGGCAACCCCGCCCCCTACCTTCCCCTGTGGAAGCAGGCCGGGGCCAAGGTCTTCCCCGTGGTGGCGGCGGTGGCGCTGGCCAAGCTGGTGGAGCGGGCCGGGGCGGACGGCGTCATTGCCGAGGGCACCGAGTCCGGCGGCCACGTAGGCGAGGCCGCCACCATGGCCCTGGTGCCCCAGGTGTGCGACGCGGTGTCCATCCCCGTGGTGGCCGCCGGCGGCATTGCGGACGCCCGCCAGCTGCTGGCCGCCTTCGCCCTGGGCGCCTGCGGCGCTCAGCTGGGCACCTGCCTGCTGGTCAGCGCGGAGTGCCCTATCCACGCCAACTACAAGCAGGCCCTGCTCAAGGCCCGGGACAGCTCCACCACCGTGACCGGGCGCATTGGGGGCACGCCCGTGCGTCTTTTGAAAAACCAGATGGCACGGGACTATCTGGCCCGGGAAAAGGCCGGCGCCGGCACGGAAGAGCTGGAGCGGTTCACGCTGGGCAGCCTGCGCCGGGCGGTCTTCGACGGGGACACCCGCACCGGCAGCCTCATGGCGGGGCAGGTGGCGGGCATGCTCCGGGAGATCCGCCCCCTGCGCGCCATTTTCGAAGACCTGTGGCACGGCTGCCGGGAGCGGCTGTCCGCGCTGGAGCAGGAGGTGCGCTGAGATGAAGCTGGCTTTTCTCTACGCCGGCCAGGGCAGCCAGCACGCGGGCATGGGGGCCGACCTGTATGCGGCCTACCCCGCGTTCCGGGCGGTATTCGACGCCGCTCCGGCAGACCTTGCGTTAAAGGAGCTGTGCTTTTTCGGGCCGGAGGAACGGCTGGGGCAGACCCAGCACACCCAGCCCTGCATGGTGGCCTTTGCCGCGGGGATGACCGCTCTGCTCCGGGAGAGGGGCATCCGTCCGGATTACGCCGCGGGCCTGAGTCTGGGCGAATATTCCGCCCTCCACGCCGCCGGGGTGTTTGACGCCCAGACCGCCATCGGTCTGGTCCGCTTCCGGGGCCGGGCCATGGAGCAGGCGGCCCGGGGCCGCCCGGGGACCATGGCGGCCGTGCTCAAGCTGGACCGTTCCGCTCTGCAGCAGGTCTGCGCGGCGGCCCAGGCCTGCGGCACGGTATCCATCGCCAACTACAACTGTCCCGGCCAGTTGGTCATCGGCGGGGACGCGGCGGCGGTGGAACGGGCCTGCGTGCTGGCCCTGCAGGCCGGAGCCAGGCGCTGCCAGCCGCTGCGGGTCTCGGGCGCATTTCACACCTCCCTGATGGCCCCCGCGGGGGACGCGCTGCGGGAACGGTTTCGCTCCCTCCGCTTCGGCCCCATGGCGTTTCCGGTGCTCTTCAATTGTACCGGCGACTGTCTCCGCCCCGGCCAAAGCATTCCCGACCTGCTGGAGCGGCAGGTGCAGAGCAGCGTCTACCTGGAGGACACCATCCGCCGTCTGGAGGCGCTGGGGGTGGACACCGTCCTGGAGATCGGCCCCGGCCGGGTCCTCTCCGGCTTTGTGAAAAAGGCCGCCCCCTCCATCCGCACGCTGGCGGTGGAGACGGCGGACGAACTGGAGGCGGCGGTGGCCGCCCTGAAAGGAGCATCCACATGCGTTTAACCGGGAAAACCGCGCTGGTCACCGGCGGCAGCCGCGGCATCGGGCGGGCCATCTGTCTGGAGCTGGCCCGGCAGGGGGCCAGCGTGGCCGTCAACTATTCCGGCAGCGCCGGCGCCGCCGAACAAACGGTCCAGGCATGCCGCGCCGTGGGCGCGCAGGCCTTCGCCCTTCAGGCCGACGTGGCCAGCTCCGCCGCCTGTCAGGCTATGCTGCAGGCGGTGCTGGAGCGCTTCGGCCGGTTGGACATTCTGGTCTGCAACGCCGGAGTGGCCCGGGACGAGCTGATGCTGCGCCTGCGGGAGGAGGACTTCGACACGGTGATAAACACCAACCTGAAGGGCACCTTCCTCTGCATGAAGGCCGCCTGCCGCCCCATGGTAAAGCAGCGCTGCGGCCGCATCGTGGCGGTCAGCAGCGTGGTGGGGCTGCGGGGCAACCCCGGCCAGACCAACTACGCCGCCAGCAAGGCGGGCCTCATCGGCCTGGGCAAATCGCTTGCAAAGGAGCTGGCCAGCCGGGACGTCACGGTCAATCTGGTGGCCCCCGGCCTGATCGACACAGATATGACCGCCGCGCTGCCCGAAGCGGCCCGGGCCGCCCTGCTCGCCTCCATTCCCATGGGCCGTATGGGCGCGGCAGAGGACGTAGCCAGGGCCGTGGCCTTTCTGGCCAGCGACGAGGCGGCCTACATCACTGGGCAGGTCCTCTGCGTGGACGGAGGCATGGCCGTTTAAGGCACACGCCGCGCGCCTTGGGCGCGCAGCCGACAGGCTCTTCGGCAGGCCGCCGGGGAGCCGTCTGAAAAGGAGATTGACTATGGAAAAACGACGGGTCGTGATCACCGGCGCGGGGGCGCTGACCCCCATCGGCCGCAATGCCCCGGAGAGCTGGGCCGCCGCCCGCGCCGGTGTATGCGGCGTGGCCCCCATCACCCTGTATGACGCCGGCAGACAGAAGGTCCGCCTGGCCGCCGAGGTCAAGCATTTTGTCCCCGAAGACTGCATCGACAAACGGGACGTCCGCAAGCTGGACCGCTTTGCCCAGTTTGCCCTGGCCGCCGCCGCCGAGGCCATGACCGCCAGCGGCCTGAACGCGGAGCGGGAGGACCCGGCCCGCTGCGGTGTGCTGGTCTCCAGCGGCATCGGCGGTCTGTCCACCCTGGAGCGGGAAATCCAAAAGGGCGTGGAAAAGGGCTTCGAGCGCATTTCCCCCTTCTACATCCCCATGACCATCACCAATCTGGCGGCGGGGCACATCGCCATCCGGTACGGCTTTCAGGGCATGTGCGCCTGTCCGGCGGCCGCCTGCGCGGGCGGCTCCAACGCCGTGGGCGACGCCTTCCGCCACATTCGGGACGGCTATGCCGAGGTGATGCTCTGCGGCGGAGCGGAGGCGGCTATCACTCCCTCCGGCATCGGCGGCTTCACCTCCATGCATGCGCTGACCCTCTGCCCCGACCCGGAGCGGGCCTCGATCCCCTTCGACGCGGAGCGCTCCGGCTTCGTGATGGGAGAGGGGGCGGGCATCCTGCTGTTGGAGGAGCTCTCCCATGCACAGCGGCGCGGGGCCGATATCCTGGCCGAGGTGGTCGGATACGGCGCCACCTGTGACGCACACCACATCACAGCCCCCGCCCCGGGCGGAGCGGGAGCCGCCGCCTGCATGCGCGCCGCCCTGGCGGATGCCGGGATCGCTCCGGAGCAGGTGGGCTATCTCAACGCACACGGCACCTCCACCCCGCTCAACGACGCCTGCGAGACCGCCGCTATCAAAGCCGCCTTCGGCCCTCACGCCCGGCGCCTGGCCATCAGCTCCACCAAATCCATGACCGGCCATCTGCTGGGGGCCTCCGGCGCCGTGGAGGCGCTCTTTACCGCCCTGGCCCTGCGGGACGGCTTCCTCCCCCCCACCATCCACTATCAGAAGCCCGACCCGGCCTGCGATCTGGACGTAGTGCCAAACGCCGGACGGGCGGCCGGGGTGGAATACGCCATGTCCAACTCGCTGGGGTTCGGCGGCCACAACGTCAGCCTGCTGCTGCGGCGCTGGGAGGGATGCGCATGGAACTGAACACGGTCCAGATCATGGACATCCTGCCCCACCGGCCGCCCTTTCTGCTGGTGGACCGCATCACCGATTACGAACCCGGCGTGTGGGCAAGGGGGTACAAATGCGTCGCCCTGGACGAGCCCTTTTTTGCCGGGCACTTCCCCGGCCGCCCGATCCTGCCGGGGGTGCTCATTCTGGAGTCTCTGGCCCAGACCGGCGCGGTGGCCGCCCTGTCTCTGCCGGAAAACCGGGGAAAGCTGGCGTTCTTCGGCGGAGTAAAGCGCTGCCGCTTCCGGCGGCAGGTGGTCCCCGGCGACGTGCTGGAGCTCTCCTGCACGCTGGTGGAGCAGCGGGGCGGCGTGGGCTTCGGCAAGGCGGAGGCCAGGGTGGCGGGCAAGCTTGCCTGTCAGGCGGAGCTGACCTTTGCCGTCGGCTGACTTGCCGGATGGGCCGCAATCTGCTATACTGTGCTGGAACGAAGCAGATCAGAGGAGTGTGGCATATGCTGGAGGCAGCCTTCAACCAGGTATACACCAAGTTCAAGCTGCATTTTTACCGGGCGGTCTTCGCCCGCTTTCAGAAGCGGGAGGCCAGCCTCACCACGGTGGAGACCTTCTGCATGGAGATCATCATGGCCCTGGGCAAGCCCACCATCAACGAATTCTCCCGCTTTGTGGCGATCTCGCCCCCAAACGCCGCCTATAAGGTCAACAGTCTGATCCAGAAGGGGTATGTCCGCAAGGTCCAGTCCCCCGACGACAAGCGCGAGTACCATCTGGAAGTCACCCAAAAGTATATCGACTACTACAACATCAGTTACCGATATCTGAACACGGTGATGGGCCGGATCCAGGAGCGTTTTTCTCCCGAGGAAGCCGCCAAGCTGGAGGAGATGCTCACCATCGTCTCGGCGGAACTGATGCCCGAGATCCCCCTCCCCCCCGCCGCTGCGGAATAGCGCATAACGCAGCCGCCCGCCTTCCATCGGAAGGCGGGCG
>NZ_JANGBE010000028.1:0-51254 GCF_024462255.1 Flavonifractor sp. DFI.6.63
GTTTCTTCCCGTGGCAGCAGCGGCTTGATTCGTTCCCATTGTTTTTTTGTTAATTCATATCGTTTCATGCCCTTAGCTTCGCATAACTTGGTTTGTTGTGCAACTTTTATTTTTCAAACAAGCCCTAGTTGCGGCGATAAAATTGGATGGTGAGCTCGGCCAGCTCCCGGGGGGTAAACGCCGCCCGGGGCACGTCGTTGGAGCGGCGATTCACGCAGTATTGGCAGTCGTAGGCACATACATTGGTCATCAGGACTTTGAGGAGGGTGACGCACCGGCCGTCGGCGGAAAAGGAGTGGCAGCAGCCGGCCGGCGTGGTAGAACCCAACTGTCCCGGCCGCCCGGCCCGGTCCAGCCCGCTGGAGGTGCAGGCTGCGTCGTACTTGGCCGCATCGGCCAGAATGGTCAGCTTATCCAGCAGTTCCAACGGGGGGGCCTCCCTTCAAATTCGAACTGGTGTACGATTATTATATATCGAACATACGTGCTGGTCAAGGGACAGTTTTTGGGAAAAACCATGCAACGAACAGGAAAAAGTGGGGGCGTCCGGCAATGAGCTGGACGCCCCCACAGCTTGTCGAAAAGTCCTGGCAGCGTTCGCGCCCGTGCCCAAGCCTGCCGGGCAGGCGCGGAAATGCCCTTGGGGTACAGGCGCGGATCCGGTCCGATCCACTTTCCCGGGCGGCACAAGGTGAATTGCCCCGCTGGGGTACAGGCGCGGATCCGGTCCGATCCGCTTTCCCGGGCGGCACAAGGTGAATTGCCCCGCAGGGGCAGGAGAGGGTCCCCCGGGGGATGCGCGTCGGGCGTGGGGCGTGGGCCGGGGCGGGCCGGGCGAGTTTGGGGCATGAGGGCCAACCGGCCCGAAATGCCCCGTGTTTGAAGCCCGGAACGCCCCGGCGCATGCCCCATGCCATCCCCGCCAGGCCGACACTGCCAGGGGGCCGACGAGGGGGCCGAGCGCCCGCCGACAGGCCGAGCCGCCGAATCGGCGGCGAAGCCCCGGACCGGGCTTGTCCGGGCCGGGGGTGGCGCGGGCGGCCAAGGGCGATGGCAGCCACGACCACCAGCAGGCGAGCGGGGGAGGGCACCGCTGAACGTACGCCCGGCCCCCTGGTTATCACCATGTGGAGACAGGAGGGCGGACCATCATGGCCCGTCCTTCCCCCAGGGATTCCAGTCCGGGGCATAGTAGTCCGCCAGGTACTCCACAATGGCCTGCTCCATGTCCTCTTTGGTGGCCCCCCAGCCGTTGAGGTCCATTCCGTGGGCCAGGGCATGGCAGTCCGCGCAGAGGCATATGAGGTTTTGCATGCCGTCCGTCCCACCCTGGGACCGCTTTATGCAGTGGTGGACCTGAAGGTATTTGGTGCTGTCGCAGATGGCGCAGCGGTACCCCTCCCGCTTGTAGACGGACTTCCTCGTGGCGTTGCTGATTCCGGCGCTTATCATGTCGCGCCCTCCTTTCTGCCTGTTCGGCACTTCCATTGCTCCACCCGAAGTCAAGCGGTCCCCCGCCGCTTGACCGGGTGGTACAATGGGAAGCCGAGCGGGCAGGCGCTCCAGGCTTCCGCTGAACGTACGCCCGGCCCCCTGGTTATCACCATTTGGAGACAGGAGGGCGGACCATCATGGCCCGTCTTTGAAGCGGGCTATCCGCGCTTGTCCGCTTCCCCGCCTGCGGCCTGCTCCAGCGCCTTGCAGACCCAGGCATAGAGGCTTATCCCCTGCGCCATGGCCGCTTCCCGGCAGCGGGCAGCCGCTTCCCTGGGCACCCTGGCCCCCACCAGGGTACGGCGGGCGGCATCGGTACGCCGGTCTGAGGCCCGCTTTCGGACGGCTTCGCCTCTTGCTGCAGCAATGGCTGTGATGCGCGAAAGCATGGCCGGGTCCTCCTGCGCGGCCTGCATGGCCCGCCTCAGCGCCTCCCGCTCGTGGGCGCTCATGGCCTTCACTCCGTCCTCAAACCGAGCCAGCTTCCCTCTTTTGTGCCCCATTTTTGTCCTCCTTTTTCGGTACGTCACAGCAGTTAAAATTTGGCAATCCATTGGGCCGCAACGGATTGCACGTTTCATAGAACGCCCGTTCTATTTCCGGACTTCCCGCTCTTCCCTACGCCGTAAGGCGTATGCCACTCCTTGTGGCAAGATGAATTGCCCTGCAGGGGCAGGAGAGGGTCCCCCGGGGGAGGTGCGTCGGAGAAAACGCTTCCCGGCCCGTAAGCGTGGGAGCTTCCCGCCATAGGCGGACGGCGAGTGCGCGCAGCAGGCCGCAGCTCCTTCAGACAAGCGGCAAAAGGATGCAGGACGGACCGGGTTCGACTTCCTGCGAAAAGTCACCCGGTCCGTCCTGTGAAGGGGCCTTTTCAAGGACATGCGCATTGAAAAGGCCGGATTCTGATTTTAGCCCGTCATCTTCGGATGACGAACTCTGCGCGGCGTTGTTTGCCCGGAAAAGCGGCTCTGCCGCCTTTCCGGGCGCCCCTGAGGGCTGCTGTCACATGGTCAGCACACGGTGGAGGATGGTGGCCATCTCGGCGCGGGTCAGGTAGCTGGTGGGATTCAGCATACCGTTGCTGCCCTTGATGATGCCTGCCTGGACCAGCGCGGACACGGCGCCCTGGGCGTAACTGGCCACGGAAGCGCGGTCGGAGAAGCCGCTCAGCGCCAGGGCGGTACCGTTGTTCATGATGCCGCCGGTGGCCTGGACGGTACGCTGGATGAGCAGCATGGCGTCCTGGCGGGTCAGGGGGGCGGTGGGCCGGAAGTTGCCGTCCCCGGTACCGGTGGCGATGCCCATCGACTTGGCTGCGGCGATGGCCTGGGCGTAATAACTGTTGGCGGGCACGTCCGGGAAGCTGGAGGTGCCGGCACTCTTCAGGCCGAAGGCGCGGTAGAGCATGAGCACAAAGTCGCCCCGGGTGATGTAGTTGGCGGGCGAATACTGCGTGGCGCTGGTACCGGTGACCACGCCGCCGGTGTACAGGAAGTCGACGGACGCGGCGGCCCAGCTGTAGTTCGTGCCCACATCGGTGAAGACGGCGGAAGAAGAGGCGGGAGAGACCACGATCTGAACGGCGCCGGAGTAAGTGGCGTTGTTCAGGTCGGTGCCGGTATAATTCAGGGTCACGGTGCCGGTGAAGCCGGCCTTGGGCACGAAGACCAGATCGCCGATGGAGGGGGAGCCGGAAGCGTTGTAGGCGGTGGTGGCGCTGGCCGGGCTGCCCGGAGTGGCGGGCGTCTTATAGCCGTTGTACAGGGTGCCGTAGGAGCTGTCCGGCAGAACGAACTTCACGAAGGAGAGCGCTGCGCTGCCCCGGGCGTTGCAGGCGGAGATGAAGTCCGTCAGGCGCAGGGACACCGGGGAGCTGTTGGAGGTATACCGGATGACAGCGGCCTCCTTGGGCGCGGAGTAGGTGATGATCACGTTGCCGGCGGCCTTTGTGCCGCTGGTGGAGACCGCCTCAAAGGGAATGGTCACGCTGCCGCTGTAGCCGTTGGCGGGGACGAAGGTAATGCAGTCCAGATAAGGCTTGGAGGTGCGGTAATACTTGGCGCTGCCGGAGACCTTGGTGTTGGAGTTGCTGCCGGCGGAATAGTCGTAGTAAAGCACGCCGCGGCTGGAGGAGGGCAGGTCGAAGGTGACGTAGCTCAGGTTGGAGCCGGTCTCATCCTTACAGAAGTCGTTGAAGTCGGTCACCACAAAGCGGACGTTCTCGCCCACGGAGGCGGTGTAGGATACGTCGCCCGCGTTTTTGCCCACGTAGATCTTCAGGGTCCCGGTAAACTTGGTGCTGTTGGAGCTGTAGCCGGTAAAGGAAATGGAGACGGTGCCGGTGTAGTTGTTGGCGGGGACGAAGGTGACATAGTCCGCGTAAGGCTTGGAGGTGCGGTAATACTTGGTGTTGGAGGTGACCTTGGTGTTGGAGCTGCTGCCCGCGGAATAGTCGTAATAGAGCACGCCGCGGCTGGAGGAGGGCAGGTCGAAGGTCACATAATTAAAGGTGTAGCCCGTTACCGCCTTGCAGTAGTCGATGAAATCGTCCTCGTCCAAGCGGACGGCGGTGTTGGCGGCAGTGGAATAGGTGATGGTCTTGGCCTCGGCGCCCACCTTGACGACCAGCGTGCCGGAGAAAGACTTGTTATTGGTGCTCACGCCGGCGAAGGGGATCTCCAGGGTGCCGGTGTATCCGCTGGCGGGGACAAAGGTCACGTCGGACAGATAGGGCGTGGAGCTGCGGTAGAACTCGTCGTTGGAGTCCACCACGTATCCATACCGGCTGCTGGAAGTGTAATTATAGTACAGGCGCCCGTATTTGGTGGCGGGAGGCGTGAACCAGATGGATTCGAAGTTGTAGCCGGTCACATCCTTGCAGTAATCGTTGAAGGAGGCGTTGTCCAGCTGTACGGCTTCATCCACCGCGGTGGTGTAGGTCACGTCGCCGCTGCCGGAGCCGGCGCCCACGGAGACCACCACGGTCCCGTTGAAGGCGGTGCCCTGGGAGTTATAGCCGGTGTACTCGATGGTGACGGAACCGGTATAACTGCTCTTGGGGACGAAGGAGACGTAAGAAAGATAGGGAGAGGTGGCGGTGCGGTAATACTTCTTGCTGGCGCTTACCGTGCCGCCGTTGTTGCTGCTGTTGGTATAATTATAGTACAGGGTACCCCGGGTGCTGGAGGGCAGGGAGAAATAGACGTAATTCAGGCTGTAGCCGGTCAGACTGTAGCACACGTCGTTAAAGTCGCTGGCGTCGAATTCCACGGGGGTGTTCTCGTCGGTGGAGTATTTGACCGCCGTGGCCGTGCCGGCGCCGGAGACGGTGACGGTACAGGCCGCAGTATAGGTGTGGCCGTTAATGGTCACCTGGGCGGTGATGGTGGCGGAACCGGTGGCTCTGGGATAGAGGGTGCAGGAAGAGCCGGTATAGGTGCCGGTGTTGGTGGTGCTGCCCACCCGGATGACGTTGGAGTTGCCGGAGCTCCAGCGTACGCTGCTGGCGCTGGAGGAGGGGACCGTGGTGGCGCGCAGAGAAGTAGTGCTGCCCATTGCCACGCTTACAGAGCTCTTGCTCAGGGTCAGCGGACTGATCACGGTGATGGTGGCATAGCCGGACTTGGAGCCGTCTGCGGTGGAGGTGGCGGTAATGCGCACGGTGGAGCCGACCGCGGCGTTGGCGTTGACCGTGACCTTGCCGGAGGAATCGACGGTGGCGACCGAAGCGTTGCCGCTGCTCCAGGTCACGGCCTGACTGACCGCAGCGGGGGCCACAGAGGCGGAAAGCGCAGTCGTACCGCCGGGGACGAGCGAGTAGGTGGCCGGAGTGACCGTCACGCCGGTAGCCGTACCGGTGACGGTGATGGTGCAGCTGGCCGTTTTGGTCGCATCGCCTGCTGCCGTGGCGGTGACCTTGATGGTGGAGCCTGCCGCGGCAGAGGAGTCCACCTTCACCAGCCCGGTGGAGGCGTTGACCGTGGCGGGACCGGAGGTCACGGCCCAGGTCACGGTTTGGTTTGCGCTGGAAGGAGAGACCGTGGCGGTAAGCTGCTGTGTGCCGCCCGGGGCGACGGAAGCGGAGGCCGGGGAGATCGAGACGCTGGAAACAGCGGCGGCAGAGACCGTGATGGTACAGGAATCCGTATAGCCGCCGTCTTCTGTGGTAGCGGTGATGATCGCCGTATCGCCGGCGGCCGCGCCGGAAGAGACGGTAACAGCCCCGGTACTGGAATTGACAGTGATGGTACTGGAATTACTGCTCCAGGTCACCCCTTGAATCGTAGCGTCCGAGGGTGCAAGAATCGCCGCAAGCGTAGCGGTTCCGCCGGCGGACAGGCTCATGGAGCCGGGGGCGACGGTAACGCCGTTAACGGGTGTGCAGGTATAGGTGTAGCAGGATTCAGTATGCGTGTGGTAGCAGTCAGCGGTATGTGAGTGACCTTCCGTACCGTCTGTCTCCTCTTTACCACAAGTGAGTTCATTGTCTTGGTAGCATTCCGCTGTGTGATGGTGCGCTTCGACAGGAGCTTGTTCTTCTTTTCCACAGACCAGAATCTGGCCTTCGCCCAGGAAGCTGCTATATTCACAGCTCAGCTCTTTCGGGCATTGGCTCGTGTGCTGATGGGGACTGCTCGCCAGCGCGGCGGGCATCAGGCCCGCGACCAGGGACAGAGACAGAACCAGAGACAGGACGCGGGGCCAAAGCTTATTTGTCTGGGATTTCATGGTGGTACTCCTTCCATATCCTTTTGTTGCTATTGTATCGCAACCGGGCAAAAAGGTCTATAGATTTAAGACGATCGTAAGAAATAAAAAGTTTCCGTTTGGAAGCAATTACGCAAAATAAAATCCGGCGCGGGCCTGCCCGGAAAACGGCAGGCCCGCGCATCCGCTGGTCGAACGACTGAGACTCGCACAAGCGGGCGCACGCTTCCTGCACAAGGGGAAGCCCTCGGCAGGGGTTCGCCGCCGCAACGGCGCAATCAACGCTGAGACCGCATTCTCCGGCGGCATGCGCTTCGGAGAATGCGCTGCTGCGCCTGAACGCGCACGGGCTGTCCGCCAGCGGCGGACAGCCCGTGCGCGCAGCAGGCCCCAGCCATCTCAGAAAAGCGGCTCAGCCGCTTTTCTGACCGCTGCGCTGCTTAATCGTGGTATTGGAACGCGATCTCCCTGGCGTGGGTGCAGGCGTTCAGATCGCCCATGCTCTGTTCGAACCAGCGCTTGTGGGAAGCGAGAGCCTCCACCTCCAGCCGGTCGATCTCATCCCGCATGGACAGATTGTGCTCGGATTTGTATTTGCGCATGGCGTCCAGCGCGGCCTTGAACTCCTCGCCGAAGCGGAGGATATCCTCGTCGGCCCGGTCGCCCTTCTCCCACTGGAGCAGGTGGATGGACGGCGCGCCCACAAACTCCTTCAGGCCCTTCTGGTAGATATATTCGGTGATGTGGGGCACATAGATGGCATAGAGCTTGAGGATGTTCAGCAGGGCGTAGAACACCGCGTACTGCCCGCTGCGGCGTTCGGCCTCGCCATGGATCTCGGGCTCGTACAGGCGGGACTTGACGATCTCGATATAGTCGTCGCACAAATCGTTCCAGAACAGCTCGTCGATCAGGTGGCGGGCCAGGCCGATCTCGTAGGAGTCCAGCAGCTCGGTGGCCTTCCGGGCGGTCTCCTGCACCCGCTCCACCATCCAGCGGTCGATGGGCAGCAGCTCCGGCCGGACGCCGGGATCAAAGTCGTGCAGGTGGGACAGGCAGAACTTGGAGGCGTTCCACAGCTTGGTCATAAAGCGCTTGGAGGAGTCCACCATGTCGTTCTGATCGAAGAAGGTGTCGGTGCCCAGCCGGGCGCTGGCCGCCCAATAGCGGATCATGTCGGCCGGATGGGTCTCCAGCAGGGACTTGGGCGTGAGCTTGGCGTTGCCCTTGGACTTGCTGATCTTTTCACCCGGCTTGGCCAGAACGAAGCCGCAGATCATCACGTCCTTCCAGGGGATGGTGTGGCGGTGGTAATAGCTTTTGACGATGGTATAGAAGGCCCAGGTGCGGATGATCTCATGGGCCTGGGTACGCATGGTCATGGGCACGAAGGGCTCCTCGTAGCCTGCGCCCCGGGCGGTGTTCTCGTTGATGGCGGGGGTCAGGGAGGAGGTGGCCCAGGTGTCCAGCACGGCGGACTCGGGCACAAACTCGCTGCAGCCGCATTCACAGGCGCCGTGATAGGGGGTCTCCAGAGGGTTGACGGGCAGCTGAGACTCGTCGGCAAAGTGGGGCTTGCCGCACTTTGCGCAGTACCACACCGGGAAGGGAACGCCGAAATACCGCTGGCGGGAGATGCACCAGTCCCACTTCAGGTTCTCCACCCACATGCGGTAGCGGTTTTTCATGGAGGCGGGATACCAGTTGATCGCGTCGCCGGCCTTCAGAAGCTCTTCCTTAATATTGAGCACGTCGATATACCACTGCTGGGAGGGAATGATCTCCACCTCGGTGCCGCAGCGCTCGTGGATGGACACCGTGTGGGTCAGCTTCTCCGACTTGAGCAGCAGGCCCTTCTCGTCCAGCAGGCGGATGATCTCCTTCCGGGCGGCCCGGACGGAGAGGCCCGCGATATAGGGCACGTCCGCGGCGATGCGGCCGTCGGGCAGGATGACCTGACGGTAGGGCAGCTGATAGTCGTTGTACCAGTCCAGGTCGGTGGAGTCGCCGAAGGTGGCGCACATGACCACGCCGGTGCCCTTTTCGATGCTCACCCGCTCATCGGAGAGGATGGGCACCTCGTACTCATACAGGGGCACCGTGATCTGCTTGCCGATATAGGCCTTGTAGCGCTCGTCCTCGGGGTTGACGAAGACGCACACCACACCGTAGAGCAGCTCGGGCCGGGTGGTGGCCACCTCCAGGGTCTTGCCCTCTACCACGAAGGGGATATAGTTGAATGTGGAGTCGATGTCCTTGGCGTCCAGCTCCGCCTGAGCGATGGAGGTCTGGCACTCGGAGCACCAGAGGACCGGGGACTTCCTGAGGTAGGCGTGGCCCGCCTTGGCCAGCTCGATAAAAGAGCGCTGGGAGATCTTCTGCGCCTGGGCCCCCACGGTGGAGTACTGCAGGTCCCAGTCGCAGGAAAAGCCCATGGCCTTCCACAGGGCCTTGAACTCCGCCTCGTATTTTCCAGTGATCTCGATGCACTGGCGGCCGAACTCGCTGCGGGGCACGTTCATGGCCTTTACGCCGGTCTCCTTTTCCACCAGCCGTTCCGAGGGCAGGCCGTTGTCGTCAAAGCCGAAGGGGTAAAACACGTTGTAGCCGTTCATCCGGCGGTAGCGGGCGATCATCTCCGCCTGCGTATAGCTGAAGATGTGGCCGATGTGCAGGCTGCCGTTGACGGTGGGAGGGGGCGTGTCGATGGAGTAAATGGGCCGGGACTGGTCCGGCACGTACTTGTAGACCTGCTGCAGCTCCCACAGCTGCTGCATCTGGGGCTCGATCTCCAGCCCGTTATATCGTTTTTCAAATTCTTCCATAGTGACCTCCCAATCAAAATAAACGCCCTAAACTGCTGCCAGTTTAGGGCGAAATCAACTCCGCGGTACCACCTAAATTCGCGTGCCGGGACGGCGCGCGCGCTCTTGGGGGCGATAACGGGCCCCTCCCGATGGAGTCTACTGCAGTTCCTTCCATGGCTCCCGGGCGACTTGGGCGGCCCGCCTGCGAAAGCTCACACCCAACGCTTTCTCTCTGGGGCAGGAAAGACCGCTTACTACTCCCGATCCGTGCCGTTTTCCTATGATTTTCCGAATCGAACGGAGAAATGCTATCACATTTCAAATTGCTTGTCAAGAGCAGAACGCTCCCCCGCCGCGGCAGGCGGCGGGGGAGCGCAGACGGTCGAGCACGCAAAGCCCATGCAGGAAGGAGGGGGACGCTTCCATGGGAAAAGCCTCCGGCGGGGGCCGGCCCCAGACGGCCAAGAACATACGCCTGGGACGTTTGACTGCTTCAGGAAGCGGGGATTCAGCTCAGATAGGCCAGGGGATTGACCGAGGTGCCGTTGATCTTGACCTCAAAGTGGCAGTGGTTGCCGGTGGAGCGCCCGGTGGAGCCCACCCGGGCGATGGTCTGGCCCTGGTAGACGTGGTCGCCCGCCGAGACCAGTACGCTGGAGCAGTGGCCGTAATAGGTCACCTTGCCGTTGCCGTGGTTGATGATGACCAGGTTGCCGTAGCTCCAGTTGCTGCCGGTGGCCCGGCCCGCGAAGGTCACGGTGCCGCCGTCGGCGGCGGCGATGCCGGTACCGTAGGAAGCGGCGATGTCGATGCCGCCATGATAGCTGTAGGAGCCGAAAATGGACCGGTAGCCAAAATAGGAGGTGATGCGCCCGTAGACCGGCCAGATAAAGTAGCCGTTGGGGTACCAGGAGGGCCGCACCTTGGTGCCCACCGCGATGACCTTGGTGGTGGCCTCCTGCAGCACCTGGGTGCTGATGATATCCCGCTCCTGCTCGCGGCCGTTGACATAGGTGATGTTGGCGCTGACCAGCGCTTGGCCGGGAACGCCGGGGTCGATCAC
The DNA here is from genome assembly GCF_024462255.1 of Flavonifractor sp. DFI.6.63. Lineage (NCBI taxonomy): Bacteria > Bacillati > Bacillota > Clostridia > Eubacteriales > Oscillospiraceae > Flavonifractor > Flavonifractor sp. DFI.6.63. The sequence continues at coordinate 10,072 of NZ_JANGBE010000028.1, forward strand.
ACGGGATTCACCCTGGTACATGGAGTCGTCCTCCACCTGCTCCACGGGGCACTCCACGGCCTCGGTATAGGTGACGGAATCCACCGTCTGCACCGACAGGTAGGGGATCTCCTCCCGGACGTTGAGCAGCTGGCCGATATAGATCCGGTTGATGTCGATCTCGGGATTGAGCTGCTGCATCTCGCTGACGGTCATGCCGTTGTCCAGCGCGATCTGCATAAAAGTGTCTCCGCTCTGAACCTCATAGGTGGTCTGGCCGTTGGTGTTTTGGGTCAGCCGGGCCAGCATCGCGTCCAGATCCTGATTCACGTCGGAGGGGGTGTATTCATGAGAGACGACCACATTGGAGGTGAAATCGGCGGAGACGGTGTTTTCGGTCCGGTAGGGCGCCTTGATGGCGTCCAGCAGGGCGTCCAGGCTCTCCCGGTCGGCGGCTGCGCCGATAAACGTGCCGTCCACCTTGAGCACATAGCTCTTCATCACCGCGCCGATCTGGTCGAAGAGATAGGTCTCAAATTCGCCGGTGTCGGAAAGCTTCCCGCGCTCGGACAGGGCAAAGGTATAGCTCACCGTGCTGGGGATCTCATAATCATAGCCCAGAATGGTGGCGGCCCGGGCCTCCACCCGGTCCATCACATCCTCGAAGACCTGGGGATCGGACACGGTGCCCAGGGGCACCCCGTCCACCGACACTACGTAGCTGGGCGTGTAAACGGTGGCCACCACAGTGGCCACGCCCACCACGGCGGCCACCGCCAGAAAATTCAGCGGTGTGAAGAGCCGTTTTCCCCCTGCCGTGGCCTCGTCCAGCTTGTGCTGGAACCGCCGGGCGCTCAGCCGCACGCGGGCCATGCCGTCCATCCAGGCGGCACGGTAACGCTCCAGCCGTTTTGCCAGGGGCAGGCCTGCCTGCTGTGCGTCCTCGTCCCGGGGCGCATGCAGAATATCGTCCATATGGGAATCCCTCCCGTTCGAGTGGTTTACATCAAGATCGATCCGGCACAAAAGCGCCGAATCGTAACAAGTTGAATAAAAAGATTACAAAAAGGTTACAGAGTTTATGATACACGTTTTTCCCGGCACAGTCAAGCCCTTTCTGCCCTGGGGGAGGCGCGGCGGCCCGCGCCGGGCGGCAACACGACATCTTGTGGAGCCGGGGCGCGGAAGGGAAGCCGTACCCCCACACCCGCCCCGCGAGCCGGAAACGGCCGGAGGGGCGGTATAAAAATTTCGTCCTTTTGCTGAGGGCGCGCTCCGGGGACAATGCGCGGCGGCATTAGAGCAGCCCCTCCCAAACGGCCCCGGTCAGGGGCGAGAGAACGATCATGACCAGGCTGAAGGTCATGGAGGAGACCGAGATGAGGGTGGCCCGCCGCTGGGAGGGGATCATGGCATTGAGCCGGGCGTCGGTAAGCATCTGGAACGCATCGTCGCAGGCGCTGGCCAGAAAACCTCCGGCGGCCAGCAGGGGCAGGCGGCCGGTGAGCGACAGAGCGGCTCCGGCGGCGACCCCGGCCAGACAGAGGAGCCCCGTCAGCCGGTAGGGCAGCCGTTCCAGCAGCAGGGCGGCGCGGGAGCCGGCCACGCCGCCCAAAGCCACTAGGAGCAGCAGAGGACCCAGCAGCGCGTTCCCCGCCCCGGCGGAAGTCAGGCCGTCCTGGAGAAAGAAGCCCAGCAGGGTGGCCAGAGCGCCCACCAGAGCATTGAAGAGCATGACCGCGGCGGCAGCGGGGTTGGCGCGCAAAAAATCCGCCGCGTCCCGTGCGCAGTCCCGAAAGCCCCGGGGCAGTTCGCTTAGGCGAGGCCGCCGCTCCGGAGCGCCCACGGCGGGCTCCGTCAGGCCCAGCGCCGTCAGCACGGCCAGCACGTCCACCAGGATGTCCAAGCCGTAGGCCAGCCGGTAGCCCAGCGCGGCGGTCAGCCCAGCCCCCAACAGGGCTGCGGCCCCGGCACCCCGCCAGAAAATGTTCTGCCAGGCGCTTACCCGGAGGTAGCGCTCCGCCTGGCCGCATTGGAGAAGCGAGTCGTAGGTGATGGCCTCACGTGTGCCGGAGGCCAGGTTGTAGCCTAGGGCGCACAGGCCCATGGCCAGACACACGCCCAGTCCGGTCCGGGCCGTGATCATGGCCAGGGCGGACAGCGCGCCCATCGCCCGGCTGGCCGCCAGGGTCCATTTCCGGCCCAGCAGGTCGGCCAGCATACCCGAGGGCAGCTCACAGCAGAGGCTGACCAAATGGAACACGCCCTCCGCCAGGCCGATCTGAGTCAAGGTAAAGCCGCGCAGGGTGAGCAGCAGCACCCAGGCCGTCCCGGCCAGGTGGAGGTTGCTCAGCCCGTCCAGCAGCAAAAGCCGCCGGATCTGTTTGTTCAGGTTCATAATCGCATCGTTCCTTTCTGATCGCTCCATCCCTGCAGGCGCCGGCCCGAGCCGCACAACGCGTTTGGCCGCGCGGGGCGCGTCTGGCTTTACATCAGGGAAGGAACGTTGAAATAAGCATCAAAAAGGAAAAGACGCCTTTTTTGCGCAGAAAAAGGCCGCGGCAGAACTGCCGCGGCTATAAAACATCCGATGGTTTTACCGCCGTGGGTCCCGCAAAAAGGGCGCACTTCCCCCAGGACGGCCTAAAAAATTTCCAAAAGTTTCCATAACTATGCCGAACGCCCAGCCCATGGTACGCCCTCCTCTCGAAAAAAGATAACGATAGGATACCATAAATTTATCGTAATTGCAAGCGCGCCGCAGGACGCGGCGGGGCCCTGCTCTGCGGAGGCGGGAGGAAGATGGGGCTGCCTCTATTCCTCGTCCAGCTTGAGCACGGCCATGAACGCCTCAGTCGGGATCTGTACGGTCCCAAGAGAGCGCATCTTTTTTTTGCCCTCTTTTTGCTTTTCCAGCAGCTTTTTCTTGCGGGTGATGTCGCCGCCGTAGCACTTGGCCAGCACGTCCTTGCGCATGGCCTTGACGGTTTCCCGGGCGATGACCTTTCCGCCGATGGCGGCCTGCACCGGCACCTCGAAGAGCTGGCGGGGAATGTTCTCCCGGAGCTTTTCGCACAGCCTTCTCGCCCGGGGGTAGGCCTTGTCCCTGTGCGCGATGAAGGAAAGCGCGTCCACCTGGTCGCCGTTGAGGAGCAGGTCCACCTTCACCAGCTCGGAGGCCTGGTACCGGTCCAGTTCATAGTCCAGGGAGGCGTAGCCCTTGGTGCGGGCCTTGAGGGTGTCGAAGAAATCGTAGATGATCTCGCCCAGGGGCATGGAGTAATGCAGCTCTACCAGGTTGGTGTCCAAATACTGCATATCCTTATATTCGCCCCGCCGCTCCTGGCACATGGGCATGATGTTGCCCACGTAGTCCGGCGGGGTGACGATGGACACCTTGGCGTAGGGCTCCTCGGCCAGCTCGATGACCGCCGGGTCGGGATAGTTGTGGGGATTGTCCACCATGACCACCGAGCCGTCGGTCTTGGTGATGCGGTAGATGACCGAAGGCAGGGTGGTGATGAGGTCCAGGTCGAATTCCCGCTCCAGGCGCTCCTGAATGATCTCCATGTGGAGCATGCCCAGAAAACCGCAGCGGAAGCCGAAGCCCAGGGCGGCGGAGGACTCCGGTTCAAAGGACAGGGAAGCGTCGTTGAGCTGGAGCTTCTCCAGCGCGTCCCGCAGGTCGGGATACTTGCTCCCGTCCTCGGTATAGATGCCGCAGTACACCATGGCCCGGGCGGGGCGGTACCCGGGCAGCGCCCCGGCGGCCGGGCGCTCCGCACCGGTGACGGTGTCGCCCACCTGGGTATCCTTCACATTTTTGATCGAGGCCGTGAAATAGCCCACCTCGCCCGCGATGAGCTCGTCGCAGCGCTCCATGCCCAGAGGGAGCAGATGGCCGCACTCCAGCACCTCGTAGGTGGCGCCCGAAGCCATCATCCGCACCTTCATACCCGTCCGGATAGCGCCCTCCATGACCCGGAAGTACACGATCACGCCCCGGTAGGCGTCGTATTGACTGTCGAAGATCAGCGCCTGCAGGGGCGCGTTCACGTCCCCCTTGGGGGGCGGGACGTTTTTGACGATATCCTCCAGCACCGCATCGATATTGATGCCTACCTTGGCGGAGATCTCGGGCGCGTCCTGAGCCGGAATGCCGATGATATTCTCGATCTCGTCCTTCACCCGCTTGGGGTCGGCGGCGGGCAGGTCGATCTTGTTGAGCACCGGCAGGATCTCCAGATCGTGCTCCAGGGCCAGAAAGGTGTTGGCCAGAGTCTGGGCTTCGATGCCCTGGGCGGCGTCCACGATCAGCACTGCGCCCTCGCAGGCGGCCAGGCTGCGGCTGACCTCATAGTTGAAGTCCACGTGGCCCGGGGTATCGATCAGGTTGAGCTCATAGGTCTGGCCGTCCTCCGCCTTATAGTTCAGACGCACGGCCCGGGCCTTGATGGTGATGCCGCGCTCCCGCTCCAGGTCCATGTTGTCCAGCAGCTGGCTGGCCATCTCGCGGGCTTCCACCGCGTTGCATTTTTCGATCAGCCGGTCGGAAAGCGTGGACTTTCCGTGGTCAATATGCGCGATAATGGAAAAGTTGCGGATTTTGGATTGGTCGGTCAATCAAAACACCTCCGTAGGAAGGTCCGCGCTGGGGCCCCGCACAGCGGGGCGGCGCACAGCGCCGGAATCAAAATCAGAAACGGGATCTGAGCAAAGCCGTGAGGCTTTGCCGCGGGGAGCGGCAGCGCAGCGGGCAGCCCCCCGGCTTCCGCCGGGGACGGGGGACACAGGGCCGGCCCCGGCGCGGCCGGTGTGGGCGGTCCGGCAGGAGTAAAACCGTTGGCATCGGCCGGCCGTGCGGCCGCGCGGCTCAGCGGTCGTTCCGGCGGGCTTCCACCCGGCGGTTGATGCGGGCGCCGGTGGTGTGGATGATCTGCAGAAGGGATTGATACAGGCCGGGGTAGCTTTCGGTAAGCGCATCGTTGTTCATGGGCGGGAAGGTGCCCTTTTCTTTGGCGTGGGTGGCCAGAGCGTCCACATAATCGGCCTCGGCACAGATCATGTCGGCCCGGGGCACGCCCACGACGAAATGGCGGGCGGGGACGGAGAAAAAGTCCTCGTTCTGCGTGCCGTTGGCCCGGAACAGATGCCGGAACATGGTATAAACGGCGGTGCCCAGGTAATCGGCGGCGGCGGAGATGGCCTGCTTGCTGCCGGTTTTGCCCAGCAGGTCGAAGAGCACGCCCACCGAGTTGACCAGCAGCTTTTTGTTCAGCGTAGCCATGATGCTGCCGTGGAGCACATTGTCCTTTTCCGCGGAGTAATCGTACAGCTCGTCGGCGGAGACGATGGTGGTGCCGTCCCGGGACAGGGTACGCCCCAGAAGAAAGTCCGCCGACACATGATAGTAATTGCAGGCCTTGACCACGAAAGCCAGACCGGGTTCGCGCACGCCGTTCTCATAATGGGAGAGCAGCGCCTGGCTGATCCCCAGGTCCTTGGCGGCCGCACGCTGGGAGACGCCCCGTTCCTGGCGCAGCAGGGACAGGCAGCGGGAGAAATCAGAAGCCATAATACACCTCAACCAAAAAACAGTGAGTATAGTATAAAAGCGGGAATACCAAAAGTAAAGTGGATTTTTTCACAATCTTGTACCCTTTTGGGATTGAGCTTGGCGGAAGAATGGGTGTATAATAAAAAGAAAGCCGGAAAGACCGGCAATTTGACCGATTTTAATTCAAACGGAGGTAATTCCCATGTCCATGCATATGTTCCAGCAGCTCATTGATACCTTGAAGAAAGACCCCAGGAAAATCGTTTTTACCGAGGGTACCGATCCCCGCATCCTGGAGGCCAGTGCCCGCCTGCTGGCCGGCAACTTCCTTACCCCCATCCTGGTGGGCAGCGAGCAGGAGGTCCACGCCGCCGCCGAGGAGTCCGGCTTCAACATCCGCGGCGCCCAGATCATTGACCCTGAGACCTACGAGGGCATGGACGAGATGGTACAGACCATGGTGGAGCTGCGCCGCGGCAAGATGACCGCCGACGAGTGCCGCGCCGCCCTGAAGAAGGGCAACTACTTCGGCACCATGCTGGTAAAGATGGGCGTGGCCGACTGCCTGCTGGGCGGCGCTACTTATTCCACTGCCGATACCGTGCGCCCGGCGCTGCAGCTGATCAAGACCAAGCCTGAAAACAAGATCGTTTCCTCCTGCTTCATCATGGTCCGCGAGCGGGTGGGCGACAACGAGGTGCTGGCCATGGGCGACTGCGCCATCAACATCGACCCCAGCGAGGATGAGCTGGTGGAGATCGCCCTGGAGACCGCCAAGTGCGCCAAGATTTTCGGGATCGACCCCAAGGTGGCCTTCCTGAGCTATTCCACCAAGGGCTCCGGCAAGGGCGAGGATGTGGACAAGATGCGCAATGCCTGCGCCAAGGCCAAGGCTGCCGCGCCCGATCTGGCCATTGATGGCGAGATGCAGTTTGACGCCGCCGTTTCTCCTACCGTGGGCCAGCTCAAGTTCCCCGGCTCTCCCGTGGCGGGCTACGCCAACACCTTCGTCTTCCCCAACATCAACGCCGGCAACATCGGCTATAAGATCGCCCAGCGCCTGGGCGGCTTCGACGCCTACGGCCCCATCCTGTTGGGCCTGAACGCTCCCATCAACGACCTCTCCCGCGGCTGCAACGCCCAGGAGGTCTACTCCATGGCCATCATCACCGCGGCCTTGAAGTAAGCGATTTGTCTCAATGGAAAGGGTCCCGCGCAGCAGCTGCCGCGCGGGACCCTGGATTTATTTTTGCGGGAACTACAAAAGCAGGTAAAAGACGCCGCCGGACAAGGCCCGGCGGCGCGCCGTTTGATGGAACTGTTAATAATTAAATCCGCCGAAGGGCCAGTTGTAATAGCCGTTGCCCTGCTGCTGAGACTGGATGGACTGGCTGTACTGCTGGTAGAGCTCATCCATGGCGTCCGAGCGGGCTTGATTGTCCTCATCCAGTGTGACCTGGACGGTCTGGGAAGCGCCGTCCCGATATACGGTGAAGGTGACGGTATCCCCGGCCTTATAGTTCTTCACCGCGGACTTGAGCTGCGTGGTTCCGCTCACGGCGGAGTCGTCCACGGCAGTGATGATGTCCCCCACCTGGAGACCGGCCTTCTGGGCGCAGGAACCGTCCAGGATGGCGGTAATCTCCGCGCCGGCGGGAATACCATAGCGCTGGGCGGAGGAATCCACGTCGTTCATGAGGATGCCCACATTGGGCTTGCCGGTGACATAGCCGTTCTCAATGATGCTGGTGACCATGTCCTTCACATCGTTAATGGGGATGGCAAAGCCAATGCCCTCGATGGAGGCCTCGGAGGAGGAGGCGCTGCTGGAATACTTGGCGGATACGATGCCCACCGCCTGGCCGTACCGATCAAACAAAGGGCCGCCGGAGTTGCCGGAGTTGATGGCGGTGTCCGTCTGGAGCATATTCATAATGGTGCCGTCGCTCATGGTGATGGTGCGGTCCTTGGCGGAGACCAGCCCCCCGGTGAGGGTAAAGGTCAACTCCCCCAGAGGATTGCCGATGGCATAGACGCTCTCGCCCACGGCCAGGGCGTCGGAGTCGCCCAACGTCACGGCGTGCAGGCCGGCGGCCTCGATCTTCAGCACCGCGATATCATTTTCTTCCTCGCCGCCCACCACTACGGCGTCGTAGCTGGAGCCGTCGGCGAAGGTGACCTTGATGTCGCTGACACCGTCGATGACGTGGTAATTGGTCAGGATGTAGCCGTCGGAGCTGATGACGAACCCGGAACCGGATACGGCGTTGCGTACCGTCTGGCCCCAGACGTTGGTGGTCACGTCGCCGTTGACGCCTACCACGCAGTCCAGATTGGCCGCGTAGATCTGCTCGGCGGTGAGGACGGTCTTGCCGTCCACGTTTGCCAGGGAGACGGCGGCCGTAGGACGGCTGCCTTCGTAGACGGTGGTGGAGGAGCCGAAGAAGCCGGAACTCTTCAAAGCCATCGCGCCCGCGCCGCCGGCCAGACCGCCCGCGATGGCGCACACAAGACCCACGGCCACAAATTTGGCGGCAAAGCCCTTCTTTTTCTTGGGCGGCTCGGGATCGCTGACCTGATAGTGGATGGTCTCTATGGGCTCCCGCTCCTCAGGGGGTCTGTTATAATCGCTGTAATACATAACTGGTCTCTCCTTTGACGGGTTCGGTTTTCTTTGGAACAAGTCCTAGGATAAACGGAAAATGTGTATAAAACATGAAGATTTTTTGCACGTTTTTTAAATTCAAAATACGCCATACGCCCCGGAGGAGCACAAGCTCCTCCGGGGCGTATTTTTGAAGGGATCAGATCCGCAGCGCCCTGGTGACGGTGACGGCCCGGGCACCGGGGCCGATGTGGCAGGCTACGCTGAGGGAAAGCGGGTCCATGTGGATGGGATAGCCGGGAAAGGCCTCCTCCAGTTCGGACAGCCACTCCTGGGCGCTCTCCGCCTCGCCGGTGAAGGCCGCGGCGAGGTGCAGGTCTTCGGGACCCCGGCAGTCCGGGAAATCCCGGGCGATGGTCTGAAGGATCGCGTCGATCATGGCCTTTTTGGCGGCCTTCCAGCCGCGGGTCTTGGAAAAGGCGTCCAGCTTTTCCCCCTTGATGCGCAGCACCGGCTTGAGGTTGAGCACCGTGCCGACGGCGGCGGCGGCGGGGGTGAGGCGGCCGCCCTTCTTCAGGTACTTCAGGGTATCCACCGTGATATAGATATCGGAATCGAACCGGGTCTGCTCCAGAAGCGTCCGGATTTCCTCCGCGCTCCGGCCCGCCGCGGCCAGGGCCTTGGCGTCCAGCACAGACTGGCGCAGGGTGACGGAGATGCGCTGGTTGTTGACCACCTCTACCCGCCCGTCGTAATCCTGGGCCAGCATGATGGCAGTCTCGCAGGAGCTGCTCAGACCGCTGGACATGGGAATATGCACCACGGCCTCGTGGTCCTGCAGGAGCCTGTCCCACAGCTCGGTCACATCCCCCGGGGCGGGCTGGGTGGTCTTTACGTCGGCGTCCGCGGCCAGATGCCGGTAAAACTGCTCCTGGCTCAGGGTGATATCCTCTAAAAACAGCTCGTCGTTGATATAAAAGGGCATGGGCAGTACGAAGACCCCAAGCTCCCTGCTTTGGGCCTGGGTGATGCCGCTGTTGCTGTCGGTCACGATCGCAATGTTTCCCATAGTAAACCTCTCTCACAAAATGCGTTCTCACAGCATACAAGCATTATATCGGATTGTCGGAAAAAGTCAAGGAGGGCGCCTTGGCCGGAACGGGCGCCGGTGGAAGGGACAGGCTCATATCTGTTTCCTCCCATGCATACTCTGGAGTATCACGACCGATAAGGATGATGAAACATGAAGCACAAGCAGAACATTCACTGGAGCCGTCTTCTGCGCCGGGCGCTGGCGCTTTTCCTGGCCACCCTGGCGGCCTGGCTGCTGCTGGTGTGCGCCGGGGCGGGGGCGGCCGCAAATGCCTTCAAGAGCTTGGGGGAGAGTTCCGCCTTTGTCTCGGCCGCCCTGGCGGCCGAACTGGGGGAGGTGGCCCGGGCGGACAGCCCCCGGGGCGCGCTGGACGGCTGGGGGCGGCTGGTGGTGGACCAGTCCCCGCTGCTGCGGGGCGCGGAGGGCGCGGTAGAGCGGTATCTGGGCGCGGAAGCGCCGGGAAATTCCGCCACGCCGGTGGAGGAGCTTCCCGCCGGACAGCCCGCCCGGGACCACGACGACATTGCCGAGCAGCCCGAGGCCGTGGCTGCGCCGGAGGACATCGTGGCCCGCACCCTGGTGCCCACCAGCACCCAGGGCTATGAATTTGCCGATGGGGTCTACCTCTATAACCGCACCAAGCTGACGGTGGACCTGGCGGCGGCGGTGGCGGAGCCGGTGGAGATCGCCCTGACGGGAGAGGGACCCCAGATCCTCATCGTACATACCCATGGCACGGAGGCCTACACGCAGGACGGGACCGATCTCTATCAGCCCTCGGACAACAATACCCGCACGCTGGACGAGGCGTATAACGTGGTGCGGGTCGGGGATGAGATCGAGCGGGTGTTCACGGAAATGGGCCTGAGCGTGGTCCACGACCGCACCCTGTACGACTACCCGCAGTACAACGGCGCATACGACCGTTCTGCGCAGGGCGTCAGCGCCTACTTGGAGCAATATCCCTCCATTCAGATCGTGCTGGACGTGCACCGGGACGCCCTGGTGGGGGAAGACGGCACGGTGTATAAGGCCCTCACCGAGATCGACGGGGTAAAATCCGCGCAGGTCATGCTGGTGCTGGGGTCCAGCGAGGGGGGCGAGCACCCGGACTGGACGGCCAACCTGGCACTGGCCGCCAAGGTCCAGCAGAGCATGAACAACCTCTATCCCACCCTGGCCCGGCCGATGGCCCTGCGGGCCGCCCGCTATAACCAGCAGCTCTCCACAGGGTCCCTGCTGGTGGAAGTGGGCTGTCACGGCAATACCCTCCAGGAGGCCCTTGCCGGAGCACGGCTCTTTGCCCGGGCCGCGGGACAGGTGCTTTTGGGACTAAAAAAGTAAACGGCGCCCGCCCGGAAGCAGAGCTTCCGGGCGGGCGCCGTTCAGCGCAGATGCTTTTTGACCTGGATTCCCAGCCTGCGGATGCGGGCATAGAGGGTATTGCGGCTCATATTCAGCGCCTGGGCGGTACGGGAAATGTTCAGACCATTTTCCAGCAGGGCCTGCTCAATCAGCTGTTTCTCAAAATGATCCATCCGGTCCTCGATCGGGGAACGCTCCACTGCGGGCGCATCTGGGATGCCCAGGGCGTGGCGTACGGCATCCTCGGTAATGCGCTTTCGCTCCAGTAGGTCCATTTTAGCCGCAAAATTGCGCAGCTGCCGCACATTTCCGGGCCAGTCATAGGCCTGCATCAGATGCATGGCCTCCGGCGTGAAAGAGATATCCAGCGCATCCTTGGCGATAAAGTAGTCGATAAGCACCGGAATATCCTCCCGCCGCTCCCTTAGGGGCGGTATGTTGATCTCGGCGATGCTCAAACGGTAGTACAAATCCTCACGGAATTCACCGTCCCGCATTTTCTGCTCCAGGTTGCTGTTGGTACAGGCGACGATGCGGGCCCGCAAGGGGATCAGGGTATTGCCGCCGACCCGCTCGAACTCCTTCTCCTCAATAGCACGCAGCAACTTGCTCTGGAGGGCGGGGTCCAGGCTGCCGATTTCGTCCAGCAGCAGCGTCCCAGTGCCCGCGATTTCAAATTTGCCCAGCTTGGTGGAGTAAGCGCCGGAAAAGGCGCCTTTTTCATAGCCGAACAGCTCAGACTCCAAAAGCGTGGAGGGAATGGCGGTACAGTTGATCTTGACAAAAGGGGCCTTGCCGTCCAGATGGCTGGCGGTGTGAATGCCGCTGGAGACGATTTCCTTGCCGCAGCCGGTCTCGCCCCGGATCAGTACGGGATAGTCATGGACCGCTACCTTTTGGGCAAACCGCAGCATCTCCTGAACGGCTGGACTGATCCCAATAAAGTCGGACAGGGTATAGTGCGCCTCTGCACGGGAGAGCTGATCGTAGAGCGCCTTGGATTTGGTGTCGAAATCAAAGCTGTTGTCCCGCATCAGCCGTTTGAGTTTTTCGATGCCGCGGAAAATGATTACGCCAAACGCGCCGATGATGTTGTCCTCCTGATCGAAAAGCGGGATCATGTGCGTAATGCAGGACATGCCGTTGATGATGTGCATCTTTCCCAGAACGGCTTCTCCAGTGGCCAAGAGCTGGGGGTAGGGGGAGGCGGAGTCCAGCTCGGTAATATGCCTGCCGATGCTCTCTTCGTTGGGACGGTTCCAAATAAGGGGAGAGCTGTCCGAGCAGTGCAGGATATAGCCATCCTTGTCCATGATGCAGGATTCGTCAAAGGCAAGATCCATGATGCCCTGGAGAAGAGGACCCGGGCTGTAGAGCTCGTCTCGGGTGATCCGTATTTTTTCCATAGCAGGCTCCCTTTGCACAAAGTGTGTAATAATTTGAGCACATGTTCAAAACAATTGTACTGCAAAAGAAAAGAAAAAGCAAGCGCCGGGAAGGAAACAGCCTTGAACGGAAAAGAAAACCTGCCCCAAAACAAGCAAAACGACCAAAAATGGATGAACCGTTTTGACATGAAAGGAAAAAATTTAAATAATTTGCTGCAGAATGACGTTTTGGCGCGGCAATTGCTAAAAAGAAAAGCAGCCGGCAATTTTTGCGAAAGAGAGAGGAGTGATCCCTTGGACGAGCTTTCTTATCTGTCAGCAGCACGTATGTCAGAAGCGATCCGAAAGAAAGAGCTCTCACCGGTGGAGGTAATGGAGCATACCATCCGTCGTATTGAGCAGCGGAACCCCAGCCTGAATGCCTTTGTGTATACCAAGTTTGATTATGCCATGGATCAGGCCAAGCGGCTCCAGGAGCAGCTTGGCGCCGGGAAGGTTTCGGGCGGGGAGTTCTGTGGAGTCCCCACGGCGCTTAAGGACTTTTTGCCTGGGAAGCCGGGCTGGCCCGGCTCTTCGGGCGGCGTCCGTGCTTTGGCAGGGGCGCCTGACGCGGCCTGGTCCAATTACGCCAGAAGCATGGAGGCGCAGGGGGCCATCCTGGTGGGCAAGACCAATTCTCCATCCTTTGCCTTCCGGGGCACCTGCGACAATTTCCTGTACGGGCCTACCAGTACGCCCTTTGACCTTAGCCGCAATTCCGGGGGCTCCTCCGGAGGTAGCGCTGCTGCGGTAGCTGATGGACTGGTGCCGGTGGCCGAGGGTACCGACGGCGGCGGCTCCATCCGCATCCCGGCGGCGTGGTGCTGCTGCTACGGCTATAAGGCCTCCGTTGGAACGATCCCATCGGTAAATCGGCCCAATGCCTACGCGGAGAGCCACCCGTACTGTTTTGCCGGGGCCATTACCCGTACGGTGGAGGACAGCGCTATGATCCTCAACCATATGGCTTACTTTGATCCCAGAGACCCCTTCAGCATCGAGTACCCGAAACGGGACTTCCGGGACGCCCTCAAGCGCAATATAAAAGGAATGCGTATCGCATATACCCTGGATTTCGGCGTATATGCGGTAGAGCCTGAGATCGCCGCCACAGCGGCTAGGGCGGCCCAGCGCTTTGCGGAAGCGGGATGTTCGGTGGAGCAGGTGGACTTCCGCCTCAAGCGCAGTCACAATGAACTGGCCGAATGTTGGGACGATATGATCTGTATCAACACGGTGGACGTGGTGGAGAGCATCAAACGTGCCGGAGTGGACCTGATGGGGGAGCACGCCGGGGACCTGCCGGAAGAGATGCGGCGGTGCATCGAAAAAGCCTATCGGGGCAATTACCTGGACTATGCCCGTAACGACGCGATTCGCACCGAGGTCTACGACGCGCTCCAGGACGTGTTCGACCAATATGATTTGATCCTCTCGCCCACCCTGGCCTGCGACCCAGTGCCCAACGCCAAGGACGGCAATACCATGGGGCCGGAGTACATCAACGGAGAAAAGGCTGAACGGCTGATTGGTTTCTGCCTGACTTATTTCTGTAACTTCACCGGACATCCGGCGGCTTCGGTCCCTGCGGGCCTGTCCCCGGCGGGACTGCCTGTGGGCCTGCAGATCATCGGCAGACGGTTTCATGATGCGGATGTGCTGGCGGCAAGCGCCGCTTTTGAGCAGATCCAACCCTGGTATCACCTTTACGAGCGCGCGGACAAGCGGCCCCTGCTGCGGCCGTAAGCGCTTCAAGTGCAAAGGAGAGAAGTGAAATATGAGAACTGATGTTATCATCATGGTCCTTATTTATGAGGTCCTGGTGGTCATCGGGATCGGCGTGCTGCTGATCATCCGGGACCGCAAAAAGAATACCGGCGACAGCTTTGCGGTAGCAGGCAGAAGCATGGGCTTCGGTTTGCTGGTGCCGACCATGACGCTGACGGCTTTGGGCAACCCCCATATCGTAGGCCTGTTTGAGATGTCCTACGGCATGGGTGCCGTGGCTCTGTGGTTTGCCTTTGCCAACACCGTGCACTTTGTAATCCTGTGCCTGTGCACTGGTCCCTGGCTGCGAAAGATGAAGGTGGCGACCGTGGGTGAGGCGCTGGATAACCTGTACGGGAAAAAGGTAGGCCTCGGGATATCCTGTGCCATGTCCGGCGTGACCTTCGGTGTGCTCACCGTGGAATGTCAAGGCGTGGGGATCATCATCAACGCCCTGACTGGCTGGGATTTATCCATCGCTATCGTTGTGGGCGGTGTATTCGGCATGCTTTACGTACTGCTGGCCGGTATGAAGCAGGTAGGCAGCGTCAATATGATCAATCTGGTCATCCTGTACATCGGCATCGTTGCCGCCACCATCTGTATCGCAATGACCTTGGGGGGAGGCTTTGATTCCGTACGGGCCTACTATGAGAGCGACGTGACCACCAGATTTATGACAAATGTGTTTGGAACGCCGTCCCTGTGGTTCAGCTTTGCCCTGGCCAATATCATTTCGGTTGCATTCTACGGCCCCATCAGTCAAGCCAATACACAGGCCCCCATGTCTGCGAAGAATACCAAGATGATTCGCCGGGCTTTGTGGATCGTGGCTCCGATCAACGGCTTGTTCGGCGTATTTTCCGTGATGCTGGGCCTGACGGCCCGCTCGATTCCCGAGTATGCCGAGCTGGGGGCCACCTCGGCCGCCATTACGATGCTGGTGGACCGGCTGCCCAACTGGGTATGCGCACTGCTGCTGGCCTCCTGCATGGCGGCCTGCCTGTCCTCCTTCGCCATGACGTCCCTGGGTTGCGGTACGATGTTCGGCTATGATATCTTTAAGGGCCTTTATAAGCCTGACGCTACCGACAAGCAAGTCACGCTGGTCATACGGATCGTGGTGGTAGTGGTCTGCGTCGCCGCGATCTCCATTGCCGTGGGCATCTCCTCTATCATCGGGGCCATGAACTGGGTCTTCGCCTGGATCGTGCCGGTCTTTTGGCTGTTCCTCTTCGGATTGTTCTGGAAGCGCAGCAGCAAAGTGGCCGGCTGGACACTGGGCATTACCTGGATTGTCAACTGCCTGTGGTCGCTGACCGGTCTGCCGGCATTGTTTGGCACCACCGCCGATGCAGTCCCCAATGGCTACGTGACGCTCGTCGTAGGCTTGGTCTGCTGCATCATCGGCAACTTGATCGTGAAGGGACAGCCTGGTCTCTGGAGCAAAAGGGCCAAGGCCCTACAGCGGCAATCAATAAGCAACGCGTGAGGAGGCGAGCGAAATGTTCTGGATGCTGTTTTTAAAGGCGCTGGGTGTGATTGCGGTTATTGTACTGATCGGAGAGGGAGTGTTCTGGGCATACCACGCCAAACACCCGATCGATGACGGCGATGACGAGGACTAAGGAGGCTGAAATTATGTCAACGACAATGAGTTGGATGATCGGCGTTTTGGCGGTCATGGCGGGTTATGGAATCTTTTCCGTAATCGGGCTGTATGTAGCCGGAAAGCGGAAAAAGGAGCAAAAAGAAAAAAAGTAATCTTCAAAACCAACAATGGAAAGGAATGGATAAAGTATGGAAAGCGAGATCAAGAAATACGGTTGTTTTGTCAAGGGCGTGGAGCAGAAGTATCCCAACGTTGCACCCGGCACCCCCATCTACGCCAACGCCGTGGTGGTGGACAACATCGTGTATGTGTCGGGGATGACCGCCCAGAAGTTTGAGGACGGCAGCTGTACCACCAACACCATGCAGGATCAGATGTGGGTGGCCCTGAGCAAGATGAAGCAGGTCTTGGAGGAGGCGGGCAGCTGCCTGGAGAACGTGTTCAAAACGTTTATCATGCTCAAGGACATCAAGGATTACCCGGTCATGCGCGCCACGGAGCTGAAGTTCTATCAGGAATACGCCCCCGAGCTGGCGGAGCATCCCGCCGCCAGCACCATCCTGCAGGCGGGCTGCCTGGCCCGTCCGGAATTCCTGGTAGAGATCGAGTGTATGGCCGTGCTGAACAGGAAAAAGGACTGACCGAAAAAGAGAGCGCTGCTTTACTGCGCGACAGGCGTTCGCCGACCCAGAGACGGCAAAACAGATTTGCCCCGCCGCCGGAACGGGCCCTTGCCGTTTCGGCAGCCTCCAGCCGCTCAGGACCATGGTCCTGAGCGGCTGTTTTTGCAGGAAGGGCGCAGTGCGCTCTTGTGGTGGGGACGGTTTTCTGCTATACTCATTTTAATTCGAGCCTTTGCAGTCAGGAGGGACGCCCATGGGGCCTACGCCGCTGTATGACGCCCTGCGGGCGTTTGCCGGGCAGGACGCCCTGCGTATGCACATGCCGGGGCATAAGGGCAAGCCCCTGCCCGCGCCGGAGCTGGCGGGGCTGGCGGCGCTGGATGTTACGGAACTGGGGCCCACCGGCGATCTGTTTGCAGGCGGCGGGCCCATCGGCGCGGCGGAAGCGCTGTGGGCGGCCCGGTTCCGGCTGCCCAACTGCCTGTTCCTCACCGGCGGCTCCACCCAGGGGGTGCTCTGCGCCCTGACCCTGGCCTGCGCGCCGGGGGAGGGCGTGCTGCTGGACCGGGACAGCCACCGTTCGGCCTATAACGCGCTGGCGCTGCTGGACCTACGCCCCGTCTGGCTGGAGCGGCCCTGGCTGGAGGGGCCCGGCGCGGCGGGCCCGGTGACGCCGGCTGCGGTGGATGCGGCCCTTGCCGCCCACCCGGAGGTGCGCGCGGTGTTTCTTACCAGTCCCACCTACTACGGCGTGCGCTCCGACCTGCCCGCCCTGGCGGCGGCGGCCCACGCCCGGGGCTGCGTGCTGGTGGTGGATGCGGCCCACGGGGCCCATCTCCCTTTTTTGGGAGACTGGGATCTTTCCGCCGCTGACCTGGCGGTGGTCTCCGCCCACAAGACGCTGCCCGCGCCGGGACAGACCGCCCTGCTGTTTTCTTCGGACCGCTTCCCGCAGCAGGCGCTGCGCCGGGCGGCGGCGCTTTACGGCAGTTCCAGCCCGTCTTACGTGTTCCTGGCCGCGCTGGACGTGTGCCGGGCCTGGATGGAGGAGACGGGGGAGCGGGCCTATCGGAAGACGGCGGCTGCGGTGGAGCGCCTGCGCGCCCGCTATCCCGCCCTGCGCCCGTCCGACGCACCGCTGGACCCGTGCCGCTTCGTGCTGTGTACCCCGGACGGCCTTGCCGCCCGGGCCCGGCTGGAGGAAGCGGGGATCTATGTGGAGCTGGCCGACCGGGGCCATATCCTGTGTATCCTCACGTGCATGGATACGCCGGAGGACCTCGCACGCCTGACCGCGGCGCTGGACACGCTGCCGGCCGGCCGCCGGCGCCTGCCCCCGCCGCCCCCTCCGCCGGAGGCGGTCCTGACGCCCCGGCAGGCCCTGTTCGCCCGCCGGGAAACGCTGCCCCTGCATGCCGCCGCCGGGCGGGTTTGCGCCCAGCACCTGGCCCCCTATCCGCCCGGGATACCCATCGTGGCCCCGGGAGAGCGGATCGAGAAAAAAACTGTCGCATATTTCGAGCGAATCGGTTATAATATGGTAGAAGATATCCAGGTCGTCCACTGATGCGTGTGTGTACATTGTTCGGAGGGCCGTCTTCCGCCAAGGAGGGATAACAATGAAACTGATCCTTGCCATCATCAACCATGACGACGCCAACACCGTCACCCAGGCCCTCACCAAGAAGGGGTTCTCCTCCACCAAGCTGGCGACCACCGGCGGCTTCCTCATGGCCGGGAACGTCACGATCCTGGTGGGCGTGGACGAGGAAAAGGTCCAGTCCGTCATCGATATCATCCGGGAGCACTCCCACAGCCGCAAGCAGATGATCCCGACCACCACCGAGATGAGCTACGGGTACTATCCCAGCATGCCCGTGGAGGTCGTGGTGGGCGGGGCCACCATCTTCGTGATGGATATCGAGCGCTTCGAGCGGGTCTGATGGACCTGTCACAGCTGGCGGGCAACGCCCCTCTGAAGCGGCAGCTGGAGCTGGAAACCGCCCGGCGGGGCCTGTCCCACGCGTACATTCTCAGCGGGCAGCGGGGCTCGGGGCGGCATACCCTGGCCCGGCTGCTCTGCGCTGCGCTGGTCTGCACCGGAGCGGGGGAGCGCCCGTGCCGGAACTGCACCCCCTGCCGCAAGGTGCAGCAGGGGATCCACCCGGACGTGCGCTGGGTGGGGGATGACGGGAAGGATATTACGGTAGGACAGGTGCGCGCGCTGCGCAGCGATGCGTATATCCGGCCCAACGAGGCGCAGCGCAAGGTCTATGTCATCGAAAATGCCCAGACGATGAACGCCAGCGCCCAGAACGCCATGCTCAAGCTGCTGGAAGAGGGGCCGGCCTATGCCGCCTTTCTGCTGCTTACCGATAATGCCGCCGCGCTGCTGCCTACGGTGCGCTCGCGCTGCGAGGTCCTGGCCCTCTCGCCCGTCACGCAGGAGCAGGCGCTTTCCTGGCTGCGGGAGGCGTACCCGGACCGGCCCGCAGCCCAGCTGCAGGCGCTGGCCGGGCGGTGCGAGGGCCTGCTGGGCCGGGCCGTGGCGGAGCTGGAGGGCGTGCAGGCGGAGGACGAGGCCGTGACAGATACGGCGCTGGCCCTGCTGGAGCGGTTCGCCCAGCGGGATGAACGGGGCCTGCTGGAGCTGTGCGTCGGGCTGGAAAAGTGGGACCGGGACAAGCTGTGCGCCCTGCTGGAAGAGAGCGTGCAGCTGCTGCGCTGCGCTCTGTGCTGCGCCGTGGGCCGCACCGACGAGACCGACGCACGCAGGCAGGCCGCCGCGCGGCAGGCCGCCGGCGCGCGCAGCGCCCGGGAGCTGACGGCGGCGGTGGACAAGCTGGAGCGGCTGCGTACCGCCTGCGGCTTCCATGTGGGCGCGGGGCACCTGGCCGGATGGATGGCTGCCGCGCTGTTTTCCTGATTTACTACGGGCGCGCCGCGCCCGGTTCGGAGGAACGCTATGACCGAGATCATCGGCGTCCGCTTTAAGAGCGGAGGCAAGCAATATTACTTCGACCCCAAGGGCGTTGCAGTGCAGAGCGGCCAGGGAGTCATCATCGAGACCTCCCGGGGCCTGGAGTACGGAGAGTGCTCGCAGAGCAACACCATGGTGGAGGACGAGGCGGTGGTGCAGCCCCTGCGGGAGCTGGTGCGCATCGCGACCGACAAAGACCTGGAGACGGTGCGCCGCAACCGGGAGAAGGAAGAAAAAGCCTTCCTCATCTGCCAGGAGAAGATCGCCCAGCACGGTCTGGATATGAAGCTGGTAGAGGTGGAGTACAACTTCGAGGGGAACAAGATCCTCTTTTTCTTCACCAGCGAGGGCCGGGTGGATTTCCGCGCCCTGGTGAAGGACCTGGCCGGGGTCTTTCACTCCCGCATCGAGCTGCGGCAGATCGGCGTGCGGGACGAGGCCAAAATGCTGGGCGGGCTGGGCATCTGCGGAAAGCCCTTCTGCTGCGCGACCTTCCTGGATGAGTTCCAGCCCGTATCCATCAAAATGGCCAAGACCCAGAACCTCTCCCTGAACCCCACGAAGATCTCCGGCACCTGCGGGCGGCTGATGTGCTGCCTGAAATACGAGCAGGAGGCCTACGAGGACGCGGTCAAGCGCATGCCTAAGAATGAATCCTTCGTGGAGACCCCGGAGGGGGTGGGGACGGTGTCCCAGGTGAACCTGCTGCGGGAACAGGTGAAGGTCCGCCTGGAGGATGCGCCGGATTCCCCCAAGTGCTTCCATAACTGTGAGATCTGCGTGGTGCGCAACGGCAAAGGAAAACGGCCGGAGGGCTATGTGGCCCCACCCCCGGAGGAGCTGGCCAAGCTGCGCAAGGTGCCCCCGGCGGAGGAGCCCAAACGCCTTTCCGATACGCTGGATGCAGCCCTGTCCAGCCTGGGCGTGAACGCCCCCGCCGCGCCGGAGCAGCAGGAGCACAGCGGAGAGGCACGCCCC
Source organism: Flavonifractor sp. DFI.6.63 (assembly GCF_024462255.1). Taxonomy (NCBI): domain Bacteria; kingdom Bacillati; phylum Bacillota; class Clostridia; order Eubacteriales; family Oscillospiraceae; genus Flavonifractor; species Flavonifractor sp. DFI.6.63. The sequence continues at coordinate 30,058 of NZ_JANGBE010000028.1, forward strand.
CGCCGCCGCGGGCGGGGAAAAGGGGGCGGCAGGAGCAACGCGGCCGAGGCCCCGGCCAGGCACCCGGAACAGGCTGCGCCCCAGACGGCCAAGCCTCCAAAGCCGGCCCGGGAGAAGAAGCCCCAGAGTCCCAAGGAACGCCCCGCCCCTCAGCAGGCTCATCCCGCTGAACCGGGGGAGAACGCGGGCGGCGAGGAGAAAAAGCAGCGCCGGCCCCGCCGCCGCTACCGGGGCAAGCCCAAGGGGGAACGGCCCCAGCCGCCCGCCCAGGGCGAATGAGATCACAGCGCCGCCCGACTAACGCCGGGCGGCGCTGTTTTTGACGGGGCCGCGGGGACAATTGATTCCCCCGACGGGACATGATATAGTAAGAAAGAGCCTTTGAAGACGGAGCGATCGGCTATGAAGAAATTGGCGGTGGGTATTCTGGCCCACGTGGACGCGGGAAAGACCACCCTCACCGAGGGGCTGCTCTACCGCGGCGGACAACTGAAAAAGCTGGGCCGGGTGGACCACCGGGACGCCTTTTTGGACACCGGGGCGCTGGAGCGGGAGCGGGGCATCACGATCTTTTCCAAGCAGGCCAGGCTCCCCCTGCCCGGGGCAGAGGTCACCCTTGTGGACACGCCGGGGCACGTGGATTTTTCCAGTGAGATGGAGCGCACGCTCCAGGTGCTGGATTACGCGGTCCTGGTCGTCAGCGGGACGGACGGCGTGCAGGGGCACACCCGCACTCTTTGGCGGCTGCTGGAACAGTACCGCATTCCCGCCTTCCTGTTTATCAACAAGATGGATCTGCCCGGCGCGGACCGCGGCGCTGTGCTGGAGCAGCTGCGGACGCAGCTGGGCGAGGGATGCGTGGACTTCGGCCAGCCGGAGGCCGCGCTTTGGGAGCAGGTCGCGCTGTGCGGGGAGGAGGCGCTGGAGCGCTATCTGGAGCAGGGAAAGCTCAGCCACCGGGACGCGGCGGAGCTGATCCGCCGGCGCAGGCTGTTTCCCTGCCTGTTTGGCTCGGCCCTGCGTCTGGAGGGGGTGGACGCGCTGCTGGAGGTGCTGGAACGGGATACCCTTGCGCCCGTGTACGGCCCGGATTTCGGCGCGCGGGTCTATAAGATCGCCCGGGACAGCCAGGGGGGGCGGCTGACCTGGCTGAAGGTGACGGGCGGGACGCTGCGGGTGAAGGACCTGGTGACCAACCGGCGGGCCGGACTGCCGGAGGATCGGGTGTGGTCGGAGAAGGTGGATCAGATCCGGTTCTACTCCGGAGAGAAATACCGTCTGGCGGAGCAGGCCCCGGCGGGGAGCGTGTGCGCCGTTACCGGATTGAGCCGCACGCTGCCCGGCGAGGGGCTGGGGGCGGAGCGGACGGCGCCCGCGCCCCAGCTGGAGCCGGTGCTCACCTATCAGGTGCTCTTGGAGGAAGGGGCCGATCTTCACGCCGCCCTGGACAAGCTGCGCCAGCTCCAGGAGGAGGACCCCCAGCTGCACATCGTCTGGAACCGTTCGCTGCGGCAGATCCACGTTCAGCTTATGGGCGAGGTCCAGCTGGAGGTGCTGCAGCGCCTGATCGCCGACCGGTTTGGCCTGGCGGTCTCCTTCGGTCCCGGAAGCATTGTCTACCGGGAGACCATCGCCGCGCCGGTGGAGGGGGTGGGCCATTACGAGCCCCTGCGCCATTATGCGGAGGTCCATCTGCTGCTGGAGCCGCTGGAGCGGGGGAGCGGACTGCAATTTGCCGCCGACTGCCCCGAAGACCGGCTGGAGCGGGGCTGGCAGCGGCTGATCCTGACCCATCTGGAGGAAAAGGAGCACCTGGGCGTGCTCACCGGCTCGCCCATCACCGACCTGCGCATTACTTTGGTAGACGGGCGGGCCCACGAAAAACATACCGAGGGGGGCGACTTCCGCCAGGCCACTTATCGGGCGGTGCGCCAGGGCCTGATGGAGGCGGAGAGCGTTCTGCTGGAGCCCTGGTACGACTTTCGCCTGGAGGTGCCCCAGGCGTGCGTGGGCCGGGCTATGCACGATCTGCAGCGTATGGGCGGCAGGACGCAGCCGCCCGAGACCGGGGGGGAGTCGGTGCTGCTGACCGGGGCGGCGCCGGTAGCCGCCCTGCGGGACTATGCCCGGGAGGTGGCCGCCTATACCCGGGGGAGCGGACGGCTGCTGTGTGCGCTGCGGGGGTACGAGCCCTGCCGGGAGCAGGCGGCCGCCGTGAGGGCGCGGGAGTATGACCCCCTCCGGGATCTGGACAACCCTGCGGATTCCATTTTCTGCACCCATGGAGCGGGTTTCAGCGTGCCCTGGGACCAGGTGAAGGCCCGGATGCATGTGGACAGCGGCCTGCGCCTGGGCACGGAGGAGCCGGACGGGCGGGAAGCGGAGCAGCCCGCCCGCCGGGGCGGGAGCTACGCCGCCGGAGCGGCGCTGGACCAGGAGCTTCAGGCCATTTTCGAGCGGACCTACGGCCCCGTGAAGCGGCGCCCCATCCCGCCGCCGGCCCGGCCCCGGACGGAGAGCCAGCAGGAAAAGCGCAGTGTGCCGTCCCGGCCGGAGGAGCCGGAATACCTGCTGGTGGACGGATACAATATCATCTTTGCCTGGGATGAGCTCAAGGATGCGGCGCATGCCAGCCTGGACGCGGCCCGGCAGCTGCTGATGGATCTTTTGAGCAATTATCAGTGGTTCCGCAGCTGCGTGGTGATCCTGGTGTTCGACGCGTATAAGGTCCCCCGCGCCACCCAGGACGTGAGCCGGTATCATAACATCTACGTGGTATATACCAAACAGGCGGAGACGGCGGACGCCTACATTGAGAAGGCTACCTACGAGCTGGGCAGGCACCATCGGGTGCGGGTGGCCACCTCGGACGGAACCGAACAGCTCATCATCCTGGGCCATGGGGCCCTGAGGCTGTCCGCCCGGGCGTTCCGGGCGGAGGTGGAGCAGGCGGGCAGCCAGATGGCGGCCATTCTGGCGCGGAACAACCGGCGGGAGCGATCCGGGGCCGTCCAGGCCGCCCTGGAACGGGCGGCGGAAGAAAAAGGAGACAAAATGAAAGAAAACCGGTAGAAAGTTGCAAAGTCGGCAGAAGCGATCCTTATACGCCACAATCGTTGCCGCGGCGAAGGCGCAGAAAATCGCGGTTTTACCTGCTTGACAAAAATTTTACCACATGGTATTTTTAAATTACCAAATACGGGAACGATCCGGCGCAGAATTGCTGAAGATGCAACGGCGGGACGGGCACGGCAAGGGCGCTGAGAGGTTGGTTCTCAGCGCCCTTTTTTATCGCCCGATTTCTCGTGCAGGAGGTGGAAACAGAAGGAAAGCAGGTTGCATCAGGATGGTATCATCATTCATAAGGAGGAAGGAAGAATGACTCAAAAGACCAAGTGCTCCAAGCGCGTGCGGGGAGTGTCCCTGCTGCTGGTGCTGGCGATGCTGGCGTCTCTGCTGATGCTGCCCGCCTCCGCTGCCGAGACCGCTTCGCTGGAGGTATCCGGGAGCAGCATCTACCTGTCTGAGGAGGGACAGTCCTTTACCGCCAAGCTGACCGTTCCTGCCAGCCAGGTGAGCGGCGATGTTCAGGCCTGGGCCGAGGGCCTTACCTGGACCCTGAGCCGGGACAAGAGCGAGCAGGACCCTGCGCTCTACCCCTACTGCTACACCGGCGACGAGCTGAAGGACTGGCAGTCGTGGGGCACCAACGGTACCGACGGCGCCGGCTACTTTGAAGTGGGCGAGCCGGTTGCCGTCTCCGCCGATGGCAAGGTCACCGTCACCCTGACCTTCACCAACAACGCCTTTGTGGTGAACAAAGAGGGCGCCAACGCCCTGGGCGGGAACGGCGTATCGAACCGCAACGTGTATATGAGCTTCACCGGCGACTATGATCTGGCGGCCAGTGTTGACGGAAAAGTGCTGGCCAGCACCGTGATGGACGTCAGAATGTACGCCAGTTATCTGCATTATTACGAATCCTATGAGACACTGAAGGAGATCCAGAAACTGGCGGAAGAGAACGGCCGCTATCTGGGCATTGAGATTTACGGTGAGTCGGAAGGCGGCTATCCCCTGATTTATGCCTACCTGTCCGACAGCGAGAAATCTGTATCGGACTTTATGTCTACAAACGCGATTGCCGAGACCGATCCCGCCGCCCTGCAGGCGAGAATCAAGGAGGGCAAGCTGGGCGGCAAGGATTACCGCATCCCCTTCCTGATCAACAACGTGCACCCGGACGAAAACCCCGGCGCAGACGCTCATGTCAACCTGCTGCGCACGCTGGCCACAGAGGACACCATCAGCTACTGGACCCTCACCGGCCTGCTGGAGGGCGAGGTGGACACCTCCCTGTTTGACCCCAAGGTGGCTGCCATCGACGGCTTCACCGGCCTGGGCTCCCACCGGATCAGCGGCAGTGAGGAAACCGGCCACAATACCGGCAAAGAGGACGCCAGCGAATACTATACCATCAGCGATGAGATCGTGGTGGATGTGGACGAGATCCTGGATAACATCATCTTTGTCTGTGTCCCCAACGAGAATGCCGACGGCCGCACTTACAACTCCCGCCGCAACGGCAACGGCTTCGATCTGAACCGCGACGCATCCAACCAGACCCAGAACGAGACCTATTACCTCTACCAGGTGGTCAACAAGTGGAATCCCGTGGTCTTTGCCGAACTGCACGGCTACATGGAAGAGTACCTGATCGAGCCCTGCACGCCTCCCCATGAGCCCAATATGGAGTATGACATCCTGGTGGAGAACTTCCTGAGGGGCGCCGAGGCCTGGGGCAGGGCTTCCCTGGGCAGCATGTCCGCCGACGGCTCCTATGACTATAAGTTCCAGTCCTACTACACCCCCCTGCGCGACGACTTTACGCCCGGCGTGGGCTGGAGCGCCTGGGACGATCTGTGCACCAACTACGGCCCCAGCTATGCCATGCTCAACTGCGGCGCCATGGGCTACACGGTTGAGATCCCCTGCTCCAACGAGGCCAGCACCCGCGTTCTGGAGTACGGCCTGTACGGCATGATCGACTATGTGATGGAGCATAAGGACGACATCTACCGCAACCAGCTGGAGTTCTTCCGCCGCGGCGTGGAGAACGAGGACCACCGTGCCGACATGGAAAAGTGGTACGTGGACATGAGCAACAATACCCTGGAGAGCGACACCTGGCGCGTGCCCTACGCCGAGAACGGCAAATACTTCCCCGAGTATTACGTCATCCCCGTGGATGCCGAGAGCCAGCGCGACACTGCCGACGCCTGGGCCATGGGCGGCTTTTTGACCCGTAACGGCGTTGAGGTGCGCAGGCTGACCGCCGACGTCACCGTGGGCGGCACCACCTACAAGGCCGGGTCTCTTGTGGTGGATATGTACCAGGCCAAGCGCAACTATGCCAACACGGTGCTGTGGCAGGGCGCCGACGCCTCCAGCTCCGGCTTCCCCGACCTGTATTCCGAGTCTGTCTCCAACTTCCCCGAGATGCGCGGCTTTGACTGCGTCCCCGTCGCCACCGTGGGCGCGTTCAGCGGCAAGCTTTCCGACGTGCTCACCGACTTTGCCGGCGAGAGCCTGCTCTCCGGCTCCGGCGCGGCTGTGGTCCTGTCCAACAACGGCGCCGAGGCCGTCCGCGCCGTTAACGCCCTGCTGGACGAGGGCAAGACCGTCGGTATGATCACCGAGGGCGCGTATCAGGGCGACTTCCTGGTCAGCAACGCGGTCTTTGCCTCCGTGAAGGACGAGTTCGTCCTCACCGGCACCGCCGTCAGTGAGCTGCCCGTGGCCTATGCCATTTCGAAGCCCACCGTTTTCCTGGCCGGACGCTATGATGCGTTCTCCGGCTATCAGATCACCGAGGGCTATTATGCGCAGTGGTTCTCGGACGGCTACGGATTCATCAATTACCGCAACGTCCACCAGAACGGCACCTCCAACTACGATGTGATGGCCTATGACAAGCAGCTGGGCTTTACCATTACCGACGAGCCGGCCCAGGCGGACGTGATCGTGGGCAACGTGGCCCTGAATCAGGGAGAGAGCGGTGCGGCCGCCGTGGCCGCCGTCAAGGCGGGGGTCCCCTACATCGCCACCGGCACCAGCCCCCTGAAGTACATCCAGGAAAACCTGATCACCGATCTGGAGTATGCCAGCCTGGGCATGGAGGCCCTGCACACGGTGGAGTATCCCACCGCCAGCCTGATCACCGCCAGCCAGGTCAAGGATGCGGACAATGTCATCTATACCTACAACTGCGGCGTGATCACCTCCGTACCCGAGGGCGCGCAGGTGCTCATCAAGGCTGCCGATCAGGACGCCTTCCTTGCCGGCTGCTGCCTCAATGAGGACGGTACCCCCCTGGATGGCTATGTGGAGGCCTTCGCCATCGAGCGCTCGGGCATGGACATCACCGTCTTTGCCAACTCCACCAATAACCGCGCGCACCAGCAGGACGACTATCAGTTCGTCACCAACGCCATCTATGCCAAGAGCCTGACCGGGGCCGCCCTGACCGCGGCCGCCCTGGACCAGCCCGCGCCCAAGGGCTTCTCCGACGTGAGCGCCGGCTATTGGGCCGCAGAGGGCATCCGCTACGCGGTGGCCAACGGCCTGATGACGGGCACCTCCGCCACCACCTTCGCGCCGGCCGCTACCACCACCCGCGGCATGCTGATGACCGTGCTGGCCCGTCAGGCCGGCGAAGATACCACCGGCGGCAGCGTGTGGTACGAGAAGGGGATGGAATGGGCCAAGACCGCGGGCGTGTCCGACGGCACCAACCCCGGCGGCGCCATCACCCGCGAGCAGCTGGCCACCATGCTCTACCGCTATGCGCAGAGCAGGGGGGACGACGTGAGCATCGGCGCGGATACCAACATCCTCAGTTACAATGACGCCCAGGAGATCAGCGAGTGGGCCATTCCCGCCATGCAGTGGGCCGCGGGCGAGGGGATCATCACCGGTAAGACCGGCGGTCTGCTGGACCCCGCCGGCACCGCCTCCCGCGCCGAAATGGCCGTCATCCTCATGCGCTTCCTGGAAGCGTAAGCAGACCGGTCTCCGGAATCAAAACAGAAACAGCCGCCCGCCTTCCATCGGAAGGCGGGCGGCTCAGCCTGTCGAAAAAGGCCAAAGGCCTTTTTCGACAGAGGGATGCATGACGGACAGGGCTCGATTCTTTCAGAAAAGTCGCCCTGTCCGTCATGAGAGGTGTCATTTCCGACGCACGTGTCGCCGGAAATGACGGAGCTTCCTTTCCTTCCGTCGTCTGCGGACGGCTCAGCTCTGCCATGCTCTTCTCCAGGAGGGTTTTTCGGCAGCCTGATCCAAATCTCCGGTACAGCAGGGGATTGTGCCCGCGCCGGGCCGGGCCGCCCCGGACGGCCCCCTATACGTACTCGTAATCGGAGAACTTGGTCTCGCCCTGCTTGATGTCCTTGGTCTCGCCCACAAATTTGCCCATCACATGGCAGTCCGGGCAGGCGCCGTAGTCCGGGTCGGACATCAGGTCGATGGGATAGCGGTATTTCTTGCCGCATTCCGGGCACTCATAAAAAAAGAAATAATCTCCCCAGGTCATTTTGCACATCCTCCATCGCGTTGCGTTTGCGTTCGTTTTATTCCAGGCCCTGCCGCAGCACGGCCGGCCTCCGGGATCAGGCGCTCCCTTCCGCCTGCCCGGCCGAGCGGGCCCGCTCGGCCCGGACCGCATCCCGGCGGCGGATGCTCTCCTCCAGCCCGGGCCGGGGCCGTTGGCCGATCGCGTCCCGCCAGCCGGTCAGCCACCGGCGCAGCTCCTCCAGCCCCTCGTCGCTGAGCGGGAAGGTCCGCGTCTCCTCCACCCGGCTGTCCTCATAGCGCCAGGGCCCTTCCCACACCTCGGCGGCCAGGCCTTCCTCCCGGGGCGTCACCCGGTAGCGCAGCGCGCCGGCGCTGGCTGTCCAGAAGTTTTCATTTTGAAAATGGGAGAGCACAGGCAGAAAAAAGTCTTCCATGATTCCTACTCCTTCTCGCGGCCGCAGCCACAAATGCGGTAGGTATTATACCACATTTTTCACCGTTTTTCAATTCTGGGAAAAACGGGTCAAAAATTGCCGCGTACGCTCCTGCTGCGGGTGGACGATGACCTGCTCCGGTGTCCCCTGCTCCACGATCACGCCGCCGTCCATGAAGATCACCTGATCGGCCACGTCCCGCGCGAACGCCATCTCATGGGTGACGATGATCATTGTGGTGTTCTGTTCCGCCAGGGAGCGGATGACCTTGAGCACCTCGCCGGTCAGTTCCGGGTCCAGCGCGGAGGTGGGTTCGTCAAAGCAGAGGATATCCGGGCTCAGCGCCAGGGCCCGGGCAATGGCCACCCGCTGCTGCTGGCCGCCGGAGAGCTGGTGGGGATAGTGCCCGGCCCGGTCGCTCAGGCCCATCTGCTCCAGCAGCGCCTTCCCCTGCTCCTCGATCTGGCGGAGGATGCGCTTCTGATCCCGCTTATAGTCCGCCCGCTCCTTTGCCAGCAGCCGTCCGGCCAGGGTCACGTTTTCCAGCGCGGTGTACTGGGGGAAGAGGTGGAAGGACTGGAATACCATGCCGAAGTGCAGGCGCTTGCGGCGCACCTCCGCCTCCCGCTGGGTGGCGGGGTCCGCCGCGTCAAAGAGGGTCTCCCCCCGCACGGCGAGGCTCCCGCGGTCGGGCCGCTCCAAAAAGTTCAGGCAGCGCAGCAGGGTGGTTTTGCCCGAGCCGGAGGATCCGATGATGGCCAGGGCCTGCCCCTCCTCCAGCGAGAAGCTGATATCCTCCAGCACCCGGGTGGCGCCGAAATGCTTTTCGATGTGACGTACCTCCAATACCGACATCGTGACGCCTCCTTACTTGAAGTAATCCAGCTTTTTCTCCACCCAGCCGAACAACAGGGTGAGAATGCCGTTGACCGCCAGATAGAACACCGCGGTATAAAACAGGGGCCAGATCATGCCCTTCTTGATGAAGGACTCTCCCATCCAGATGATCTCATACACGGAGATGATGCGCACCAGGGCGGTGTCCTTCACCAGGGTGATAAACTCGTTGGACATGGGCGGAACGATACGCTTGACGACCTGGAGCAGCGTGATCTTGAAGAAGATCTGGCTGCGGGTCATGCCCAGCACCTGTCCCGCCTCGTATTGCCCCCGGGGCACCGCCTGGATGCCCCCGCGGTAGATCTCGGAAAAATAGCAGGCGTAATTGATGACAAAGGACGCCAGCGCCGCCGTGAACCGGGGCAGCAGCGGCAGGCCGAAGAGCAGGCCGGGGCCGTAAAAGATCACCAGGATCTGGAGCATCAGCGGCGTGCCCCGGATGATCCAGACCACCGTCTTCACGAAGCCCCGCAGGGGCGCGAAGCGGCTCATGGAGCCAAAGCTGATGATCAGGCCCAGGGGCAGGGCGAAGACCAGCGTCAGGACAAACAGCTCCAGGGTGGTGACAAGTCCCTCCAGCAGGGTGAGCGTAACGGTCGTAAGCATGGCGATTCCCTCTCTTAAACCGGGGAAAGGCAGAGAGCCGGACGGCTCTCTGCCTGTTTCCTCTCCCGAAGAATGATGAACCTCTTACTTTTCGATGATGGACTCCTGAACGCCGTAAGCCGTGGCGGTCTCCAGAACGGTACCGGCGTCGCAGGCTTCCTTCCAGAAGGCGTTGAAGGCGTCCGTCAGGTCGGAGCCCTTGCGGAACGCCACGCCGTACTCCTCGCTGTTGAGCTGCACGGTATAGGTCAGCTCGGGGTAGCTGGTGCCCTCGCCGATCATGGCGCCCGCCATCAGAAGGTCGATGACGCAGGCGTCGGAGGCGCCGGAAGCCACCTCCAGCAGGGCGTCGGCCTGGGTCTGCTTGGCCACGTAGCTCAGGCCCAGCGCATCCAGCTGCTCGGCGCCGGCGGAGCCGTTCTCCACCGCAAAGTTCAGGCCGGACAGGCTCTCCACGCTCTGGTAGTCCTCCGCCTTGTCCGCGGGGAGCACCACCACCTGGCCGTTGTTGCAGTAAGGCTCGGAGGTGGACGCGCCGCTCTTGACTTCGTCGGTGAGGGTCATGCCGTTCCACACGCAGTCGATGCCCTTGGCCTCCAGCTCCATGAGCTTGTTGTCCCAGTTGATCTCCAGAAATTCCACTTCCACGCCCAGGTCGGCGGCAAAAGCCTTGGCCATATCGGCGTCAAAACCGATCCACGCGCCGCTCTCGTCCTTATAATCCATGGGGGCGAAATCGGTCATGCCGACCACCAGGGTCCCCTTATCCTGAACATAGGCCACATCGCTCCCGGCGGCGGGGGTCTCCGGAGCGGCGGTCTCCGGAGCCGCGGTCTCCGGCGCGGGGGGGGACGCGGTGCCGGCGCCGCCCGAGCAGGCGGCCAGGGAAACGGTCAGGCCCAGAGCCAGGGCCAGCGCAAGCAGTCTCTTTTTCATTCTTGGTTCCTCCAAACAGCGCCGCAGCGCGTTAATACTTTCGTATATTACCACACTAAAGCAATTGTGTAAAGAGGAAATTTGAATTTTTCCCTTCAGCCTTCGGCTTCCTCCGCCGCGGCGCGGGCCGCCGCATAGTCCTCCGGGCGGTTCACATTGAGCAGGATACGTTCCAGATCGAAGCCGGGCAGTTCGGCCTCGTCCACCGTCCGGCAGTCCACCCGCTCCAGCATGCCGCGAAAGGCGCGCCGCCCTTCCTCCAGGCAGGCGGATGCCGCGCCCAGACAGCCCCGGCCATAGACCGCGAACAGCGGCTCCAGCGCGCCGCCGGCGCGGCGGATGCAGCAGGCGTCGGCCGTTCCCCGCAGCTGCTCCAGCCGCCGGGCCAGCGCCGCGTCTCCAAACGGCAGGTCCACGGCGGTCAGGAAAATCGCCTCCGCCCCCGTCTGCAGAAAAGCGGCCTCCAGCCCGGCCAGCGGTCCCTGGCGTCCGGGGCGGCGGTCGCAGACCTCCTCCGCCCCGGCCGGATCGAAGCGCCCCGGCCGGTCCACGGATACGCACACGCGTCCGAACGCCCCCCGGTACCGCTCCACCAGCCGCTCCAGAAACGTCTCCCCGCCCAGCCGCAGAGCGCACTTGTCCCGCCCCATCCGGCTGGACCGTCCTCCGGTCAGGATCACCGCCACGGTTTCCATCCTCCGTCCCCCTCGCTGCGCCGCAGATGCGGGCAAAATGTTTTTTTCCAGCATACCAGAAAATTTTTCCCGGTGCAAAACTTTCTCAGCGCTGCATAGAAGTCCCTTTGATTCCACATCCTTTGACTACAGAGAAATCAACAAGTCTGGAGGAGCGCATACCGATGAAAAAAATAGCTGCGGCCCTGCTGGCCGCCTCTCTTTTGATCCTCCCCGCCCACGCCGCCGGCGCGAACCCGGTGGATGCCGCCGCCGCCGTCCTGATGGAAAAGGAGACGGGGACCATCCTCTTTGAACAAAACGCCCACGACAAGCTGGAGCCCGCCAGCGTCACCAAGATTATGACCCTCCTGCTGGTGATGGAGGCGGTGGACAGCGGCCGTCTGGCTGCGGAGGACCTGGTCACGGTTTCCGCCCGGGCGGCTTCCATGGGCGGCTCCCAGGTGTATCTGAAGGAAAACGAGCAGATGACGGTACACGACCTGCTCAAGGCGGTGGCGGTCGCCTCGGGCAACGACGCCTCCGTGGCCCTGGCCGAACACCTGGCCGGCAGCGAGGATGCTTTCGTGGCGCAAATGAATCAGCGCGCCGCCGAGCTGGGCATGGCGGATACCTGCTTTCTCAACTGCACCGGCCTGCCCGCATCGGGCCACCTGACCAGCGCCCACGACATCGCCCTCATGAGCCGGGAGCTGATCTTGAACCACCCCCGCATCCGGGATTACACCACCATCTGGATGGATTCCCTGCGGGACGGGCAGTTCCAGCTGGCCAACACCAACAAGCTCATCCGCTTCTATGAGGGGGCCACCGGCCTCAAGACCGGCTTTACCGACGCGGCGGGCTACTGCATGTCCGCAACGGCGGAACGGGACGGCATGGAACTGATCGCCGTCATCCTCAAATCTTCCACCCGGGATATCCGCAATGAGGCGGCCAAGAGTCTGCTCAGCTACGGCTTTGCCAACTACACCCTCATGGACGTATATCCCGGTCAGGCCCTGCCGCCCATCGACGTGCTGCTGGGCGAGCGTGAACAGGTACAGCCGGTGCTCGCCCAGTCCAGCCGTATCCTGGTCGACAAATCCCAGGTCAATGCGGTGACCACCCAGGTCAGCCTCTGCGAAGATGTGGAGGCCCCCGTGGAGGCGGGGCAGAAGCTGGGCGAGATGGCGGTCTCCATCGGCGGGGAGCCGCTTCAGACCATCCCCATCGTTGCCGGAGAAGCAGTGGAGCGCATCACCATCCCCGGCATCTTCTCCCGTCTGCTGCGCAATCTGTTCATGGCAGGCTGACCCTGTTTCAAATTGACCTTGCCGCTGCGGCGGCCAACCTCTGCCAGGCTTTTTCGACAAGTGGGGGCCGGAGCGGATCTTCCGCTCCGGCCTCTTCGGCGTTCTGGACAAGGGCCTACTTTCTTCCTGACGGAATTTTTACATACACTACCGTATCCTATCCTTGACTATATTCGCAACAGGTTGTATAATTTATACAAACAGTCCCACCACATCCGGGGCTTCTTTATTACCAATGACAACAAAGCCCCCCTGACTTTTTCTTGTTTTTGGTAACTTTTACCACGAGGAGAGGATTCCTATGGCTTTTGCAGCAAATACGGCCCCTGGACCGGCGCCGCTGGAGGCATTTCTGGCCGGACAGGCCGTCCGGGCTCAGGATTATCTGGGTGCCCATCCCGCCGAGCTGGACGGCCAGCCGGGCTATGTGTTCCGGGTCTGGGCCCCCCGCGCCAAGGCCGTGTGCGTCATGGGTGCGTTCAACGCCTGGAACGAGACCGACCAGCCGCTCTCACCCGTGGGCGGCGGCGTTTGGGAGGGCTTTGTGCCCGGCCTGGAGCGCTATGACACCTATAAATTTGCCGTCCACACCGCCGACGGCCGGGTTCTGGCCAAGGCCGACCCCTACGCCTTTCACGCCGAGACCCGCCCCGGCAACGCCTCCAAGCTCTACGATCTGTCCGGCTATGTATGGGGCGACGAGCTCTGGATGAAATACCGCCGGGAGCACCCCGTCTACCACAATCCGCTGAACATCTACGAGGTCCATCTGGGCTCCTGGCGGCGCACCGGAGCGGGCGAGTTTCTCTCCTACCGCACCATCGCCGAGTACCTGGTCCCCTACGTCAAGGAGATGGGCTTCACCCATGTGGAGCTGATGCCCATCACCGAGCACCCGCTGGATATGTCCTGGGGCTATCAGTGTACCGGTTATTTCGCGGCCACCAGCCGGTTCGGCACGCCCCACGACCTGATGTGGCTCATCGACCAGCTCCATCAGGCGGGCGTAGGCGTCATTCTGGACTGGGTGCCCGCCCATTTCCCGAAGGATGCGTTCGGCCTGTATGAATTCGACGGCACATGCTGCTACGAGTACGCCGATCCCCGCAAGGGGGAACACGCCGACTGGGGCACACGGGTATTTGACTACGGCAGGAACGAGGTGCGCTCCTTCCTTTACTCCTCCGCCCTGTTCTGGCTGGAGCAGTACCACATCGACGGCCTGCGGGTCGACGCGGTGGCCTCCATGCTTTACCTGGATTACGGACGGCAGGACGGACAGTGGGCGCCCAATATCCACGGCGGACACGAAAATCTGGAGGCGGTGGAATTTCTCCAGCAGCTCAACGGCCACGTATTCCTGGACCATCCGGATGTGCTGATGATCGCCGAGGAGTCCACCGCCTGGCCCCTGGTGTCCCATCCGGTGGACCAGGGCGGGCTGGGGTTCAACCTGAAATGGAACATGGGCTGGATGAACGACATTCTCCACTATATCAAGCTGGACCCCTATTTCCGGCAGTTCAACCACAAGGATATTACATTTTCTTTGATGTACGCCTTTTCCGAAAACTTTGTGCTCCCCCTGTCCCACGACGAGGTGGTCCACATGAAGGGTTCCCTGCTGGGCAAAATGCCGGGGGACGACGCGCAGAAATACGCCGGTGTGCGGGCCTTCTATACCTACATGCTCGCTCATCCGGGCAAAAAGCTGCTGATGATGGGCTGCGAGTTCGGCCAGTGGAACGAGTGGCACTACGAGCAGTCCCTGGATTGGCACCTGCTGGAGCAGCACGACGAGACCGGCGACGGCGACCGTCACCGCGCCCTCCAGGCCTTCTTCCGGGCGGCCAACGCCTTCTATCTGGCCCATAAGGAGCTGTGGGAACTGGATTTCTCCTGGGAGGGCTTCCAGTGGATCTGCGCCGACGACAACCAGGGCAACTGCGCCGCCTTTGTGCGCCGCGACAAGAAGGGCGGCTGCCTGCTGGTGTGCTGCAACTTCTCCCCCGTCCACCGCAGGGGCTACCGTCTGGGGCTTCCCTTCCCGGGCCGGTATGAGTGCGTACTCAATACCGACCGCCCGGAGTTCGGCGGTACCGGTCTGGGGGATACCGCGCCGGTCAAAAGCGAATATGTGCCCTGCCATGGGCAGGAGCAGTCCATGGAGATCGACCTGCCGCCCATGTCCGCGGTGATCTACCGCTGCGTCAAGAAATTCCCGCCCCGGCGGACCCGCGCGGCCGGCCCGGCGCAGAAAAAGAGCGCCGGCAGCGCCCCGGCCACCCCCTGATCTTCCCCACTTCCAACCTGAGGTGATCGTATGAAAAAAGAGTGTGTCGCCATGCTGCTGGCAGGCGGGCAGGGCAGCCGCCTGCACGCCCTGACCAGCCATGTGGCAAAGCCCGCCGTCCCCTTCGGGGGCAAGTACCGCATCATCGATTTCCCCTTGTCCAACTGCATCAACTCCGGCATCGACACCGTGGGCGTGCTCACCCAGTACCGCCCGCTGGAGCTCAACAGCTACATCGGCAACGGCCAGCCCTGGGACCTGGACCGGTCCGATGGCGGCGTGCACATCCTGCCCCCCTACATGCGGGAGGGCGAAAAGGGCACCTGGTACAAGGGCACCGCCAACGCCATCTATCAGAACCTGGGCTTTATCGAGCTATATGACCCGGAATACGTGCTGATCCTCTCGGGGGACCACGTCTATAAGATGGACTATTCCCAGATGCTCCGCCGCCATAAGGAGACAGGGGCGGCCTGCACCATCTCGGTGCTGGAGGTCTCGCTGGAGGAGGCCACCCGCTTCGGCATCCTGAACGTGGACGAGAACGACAACATCTATGAGTTCGAGGAAAAGCCCCGGCACCCCAAAAGCAACCTGGCCTCCATGGGCATCTACATCTTTACCTGGAGCAAGCTGCGGGAATACCTGATCGCCGACGAGGCGGATGAAAAGAGCAGCAACGACTTCGGCAAAAATATCATTCCCGCCATGCTGGGCGCCGGGGAAGCGATGACGGTCTACCGCTTCTCAGGCTACTGGAAGGACGTGGGCACCATCGACTCCCTGTGGGACGCCAATATGGATATGCTCTCCACGGAAACCAGCATCGACCTGTACGACCAGGAGTGGCCCATTTACGCCCGAACCCCCACCAAGCCTCCCCACTTTATGGGGGAGCATGCCGTAGCGGAGCATTCCATGGTCACCGGCGGCTGCGAGGTATACGGCCGGGTGGAAAACTCTGTGCTCTTCCACTCGGTCATCGTGGAGGAGGGCGCCGTGGTGCGCTACTCCATCCTCATGCCGGGCACCATCGTCAAGGCGGGCGCCGTGGTGGAGTATGCCATCCTCGCGGAGAACGCGGCCATCTGTGAAAATGCCCACGTGGGCGCCTCCCCCGACGGCAGCGACAGCTGGGGAGTAGCCGTGGTGGCCCAGAACCTCCGGGTGGGGGAAGGGGCCGTGGTGCCCCCCAAGGCCATGATCACCCGGAATGTGAAAGGGGGCGGCGCGAAATGATGAACCAGCTGCACGGCATCATCTTCGCCTATCTCTCCAATCCCGACCTGCGGGAGCTGACCCAGCACCGCAACACCTGCTCCATCCCCTACGGTGGCCGGTACCGCATCATCGATTTTATGCTCTCCAATCTGGTCAATGCGGGCATCGACGACGTGGGCCTGATCGTACACACCAATTATCAGTCCCTGCTGGACCATGTGGGCTCCGGCAAGGATTGGGACCTCTCCCGCAAACACGGCGGCCTGCGCATCCTCCCCCCCTTCGGCTATGCCAACAAACGGGAGGGGATCTACCGGGGCAGGATGGACGCGCTGGCAGGCGTGCGCTCCTACCTTCAAAACATCCGCCAGGATCATGTGGTCCTGGCCGGGGGCGACCTGGCGGTCAACCTGCCCATCACCGACATCTTTGAGCAGCATCTGAAATGCGGCGCCGACATCACCGCCGTATGCACCCGCCAGCCCAAGGGCGACCCCAAGTGCTGCGATTACTTCACCATCGGCGCCAGCGGCCGGGTGAGCGACGTGGCCGTCCATCCCGCCCTTCCCCAGGGCTGCGAATCCCTGGAGGTCTACATCCTCTCCAAGTCTCTGCTGCTCTCGCTGGTGGATCACTGCGCGGCCCATAACATCCCCTCCTTCAGCACCGGCGTGCTCCAGCCCATGGTGGACGCTCTGAAGATCTTCCCCTACGTCTTTGACGGCTACGCTGCCCGGCTCCAGTCGGTGGCGGGGTATTTTGCCCGCAGCATGGAGCTGCTCGATCCCCAGGTCCGCCGCCAGCTCTTCGTGCCGGAGCGCCCGGTGAAGACCAAGGACCAGTCCAATCCCTCCACCTATTACGGCCCAGGCGCTCATGCGGTCAACTCCCTGGTGGCCGACGGCTGCATCATTGAGGGCGAGGTGGAAAATTCCATCCTGTTCCGGGGCGTGCGGGTGGAAAAGGGGGCCAGGGTCTCCGGCTGCGTGCTCTTCCAGGGCACGGCCATCCAGGCCGGCGCGGTGCTGAAATACGCCATTACCGACAAGAATGTACGGGTAAATCCAGGCCGCATGCTGATGGGCCACAGCACCTATCCGCTGGCTATCGCGAAGAACGAGATCGTCTAAACGCCGCGTGCGGATTTCGCCCCATGCGCTGCGGCGCCCCGCCGCTCCCGTTCCATCTTTCTTTGAAGGAGTAAGCTATGAACATTCTGTTTGCCACCTCTGAATGCGCGCCCTTTATCAAGACCGGCGGGCTGGCCGACGTGGCCGGATCCCTGCCCAAGGCGCTGGCCAAGGAGGGCCATGACGTGCGGGTCATCCTCCCCCTCTACGAGGGCATCGGGGAGGACTGGCGCAGCCAGGTGACCTTCCTGCAGTGTTTCCACATCACCCTGGCCTGGCGCACCCCCTACTGCGGCGTCTTTGAATTGAAGCGGGACGGCGTCACCTACTGGTTTGTGGACAACGAATACTACTTCAAGCGCTCCAGCATCTACGGCCACTATGACGACGGCGAGCGTTTCGCCTACTTTTCCCGGGCCGTCGTGGAGAGCGTCGGACATTTGGATTGGCATCCCGACGTGCTCCACTGCAACGACTGGGAGACGGCGCTGGTGCCCATCTACCTGCTGGAGGAGCGCCACCGCATTCCCCAGCTCTACGACACCAAAAGCGTGTTTACCATCCACAACATCGAGTACCAGGGCCGCTATGGCAGCCAGACCCTTCAGGACCTGTTCGGCCTGAACGCCGGATATTTCAACGAGCATATGCTGGAGTATCACGGGGATGTGAATCTGATGAAGGGGGCCATCTACGCCGCCGACTATGTCACCACCGTCTCCCCCACCTATGCCGAGGAACTCCAGTACGACTTCTACGCCCACGGCCTGGCAGGGGTGCTGGCCAATAACCGCCACAAGCTGCGGGGCATCCTCAACGGTATCGACACCGAAGGGTACGACCCCTGGCGGGACAAGGGGCTGACCAAGTTCTTTTCCGCCCGGCAGATGCAGGGCAAGAAAAACTGCAAGGCCGCCCTTCAGCAGATGTCCGGCCTGCGGGAGGCGCCCGATACCCCCATCGTCGCCTGTATCTCCCGTCTGGTCAAGCATAAGGGCTTCGATCTGGTCACCGCCGCCATCCATGACATCATGGCCATGGACGTGCAGATGATCGTGCTGGGTACCGGGGATTGGAACTACGAGGAGTCCTTCCGCCAGGCGCAGGCCCAGTATCCCGGCCGGTTTGCCGCCCATATGATGTACTCCCCCAATCTGTCCACCGCCATTTACGGCGGCGCAGACCTGTTTCTGATGCCCTCCATCTCGGAGCCCTGCGGCCTTTCTCAGATGATCGCCATGCGCTACGGCACCATCCCCGTGGTGCGGGAGACCGGCGGCCTGAAGGATTCCGTCGTTCCCTACAACCAGTTCACCGGGGAGGGCAACGGCTTCTCCTTCGCCAACATCAACGTTCAGGAGATGACCGGCGTGCTGGGCGCGGCCGTGGGGCTGTACCACACGGACAAAAAGGCCTGGAAAGGCCTGATGAAAAACGCCATGACGACCGACTTCTCCTGGGGCCGCTCCGCCGGGGATTATCTTGAGATCTACGGCTGGCTGACCGGCAAATGAGCCCCGCTTGACAAAAAATTAACACTGTGATAAAATGACCGCTCCGCAGGTGGGGTTAGGCCCGCCTGCGGAGCGAACTGTGTCTGCTTCCATCCAATTCCTTAATTGTTAAGGAGATGTCTGCATTGCATACGTACAGCAAGAAAGAATTGATGAACCTCATCACCGGCAAGCTGCGCCGCAATTTCGGCCGGGATGTGGAAGAGGCCACCAGCCTGCATATGTTCAAGGCCTGCGCCCTGGTGCTGCGGGACATCATCAACGAGCGGCAGCTGGCGACCGAGGACAGGGTATCCACCGAGCATCTGCGCCAGGTGCACTACCTCTCCCTGGAATTTCTGATGGGCCGCTCCCTGATGAAAAACGCCTATAACCTGGGGCTGCTGGCGCCCTTGACGGCAGCCATCGAGGCTCTGGGCTTCTCCGCCCCCGACCTGTTCGAGACCGAGCCCGACGCGGGTCTGGGCAACGGCGGCCTTGGCCGCCTGGCCGCCTGCTACCTGGACTCGATGACGACCCTGGAGGTCCCCGCCACCGGCTATTCCATCTGCTATGAGCTGGGCATCTTCAAGCAGAAGATCGTGGACGGCCAACAGGTGGAGCTGCCCGACGACTGGCTGGGCCTGGGCGACGCCTGGCTCATCCCCAAAATGGACGAGACCGAAGAGGTCCGCTTCGGCGGCAAGGTGGAGGATGTGTGGGATCAGAGCGGCCACCACGTCAAGCACACCGGGTACGACACGGTGCTGGCCGTTCCCAAGGATATGGAGATCGCAGGCTATGCAACGCAGCACAGCAACGTGCTGCGCCTGTGGGACGCCAAAAGCCCCACGCCGGTGGACATGGGTCTGTTTTCCTCCGGCCAGTATCTGAAGGCCGTGGAGCAGCAGGCCATGGCGGAGACCATCTCCAAGATCCTCTATCCGGAGGACAATCACTACGAAGGCAAGTCCCTGCGGCTCAAACAGCAGTATTTCTTCGTCTCGGCCACCATCCAGTCCATCGTGCGCAAACACCGCGCGGAGTACGGCACACTGCGCAACTTCCATCAGAAGCATGTGATCCAGATCAACGACACCCACCCCACTCTGGCCATCCCGGAACTGATGCGCATCCTGCTGGACGAGGAGGGCTACGGCTGGGAGGCGGCATGGCATATCGTCACCCACTGTGTGGCCTACACCAACCACACCGTCCTGGCGGAAGCGCTGGAGCGCTGGCCCCAGCAGCTGATCCAGACGCTGCTGCCCCGCATCTGGCAGATCCTGACAGAGATCAGCGGCCGCTACCAGCAGGAACTGACCGACTACTTCCACGGCGACCTGTCCAAGGTGGCCCCCATGGCCATTATCTGGGGGGGCGAGGTGCGCATGGCCAACCTGTGCGTGTGCGCCTGCTTCAAGGTCAACGGCGTCTCCGCCCTCCACTCGGATATCCTGAAAAAAGACGTGTTCCACGACGCCTATCTGCGTACTCCGGAAAAGTTTACCAACGTCACCAACGGCATCGACCACCGCCGCTGGCTCTCCGAGTGCAACCCCAAGCTGGATGAGCTGATCCGGGACTGCGGCTGCGGGGAGTATCTGCTCCGCCCCGACGCCCTCCAGGGCCTGGAGCGGTACAAGGACGACGCCGGGGTGCTCTCCCGGCTGGGGGAGATCAAAGCGGCCAATAAGCGCTCCTTTGCCGCCTGGGTCGCCCGGGAGAGCGGCGTCGTGCTCAACACCGACGCCATGTTCGACGTGCAGGTCAAGCGCCTGCACGAGTATAAACGGCAGCTGCTCAATGTGCTGCATATCATCTCGCTCTACCAGCACCTGAAGGACGACCCTCATTTCTCCTTTACCCCCCGCACCTACCTCTTCGGCGCCAAGGCCGCGCCGGGCTATGCGGTGGCCAAGAAGATCATCCGCCTGATCAATTCCGTGGCGGAGCTGGTGAACCGGGATCCCGCCTGTAAGGATCGGCTCCAGGTGGTCTTCCTGGAAAATTACCGGGTCAGCCTGGCCGAACAGCTCATGCCCGCCAGCGAGCTGAGCGAACAGATTTCCACCGCAGGCAAAGAGGCCAGCGGCACCGGCAACATGAAATTCATGATGAACGGCGCCCTGACTATCGGCACTCTGGACGGGGCCAATGTGGAAATGCATCAGGTGCTGGGCGACGAAAACATCTTCCTCTTCGGCCTGAAGGCCCGCGAGGTGGCTGAGATGAAGCAGAAGGGCTATAAATCCTACGAGTATTACGTCCACAATCCGGATCTGAAGCGGGTGGTGGACCAGCTCAATCTCGGCTTCGGGGACGGCGCAGCTTATGACGACCTGGCCCGCCGCCTGCTCTTCGGGGACGGCGGTCCCGCCGACGAATACCTGCTGCTGGCCGACTTTGAAAGCTACCGGGACGCCCACGTGCGGGCGGGTCAGGTCTATCTGGACCCCACGCGCTGGAACCAGATGTCTCTGGTGAACATCGCCCGCTCCGGCATCTTCGCCGCCGACCGCTCCATCCGGGACTATGCCCGGGAGATCTGGGACATCCCCGTGCGGGCGTAATCCGCCGTTCCTGCCGGAGGGGGGGGGGGGGGGGGGGGGGGGGGGG
>NZ_JANGBE010000029.1:0-48952 GCF_024462255.1 Flavonifractor sp. DFI.6.63
AGCTGTACAATCTTTTCGGACATGGTTTGCTGTCTCCTTTCGAATGGTGGTGTCGCAACTTCATTCTACCAGACATCTGCAAACCATGTCTCTTTGTCTTTTTGCGAAACTTATTCTACCTGACCCGGGGGCATGCCCAACAGCAGCAGGGTTCCGGCTGTGGCCAGGAAGGGCAGAGGGGAGGCTTCCGGCGGGAAGGGGAGCACCATCTCCTGCTGCTCCACCACCGTTCCCTGCAGCGTCACCAGCTCCCGCTGCAGTGCCAGGCAGATCCGATCCCCTTCCAAACTGGAAAAGGTCAGGGTGTCCCGAGGGGAGGTGCCGTAGCTGACCGCCTGGCCGGTGCGCAATGCGCGGGCCAGCGGGCCTGCACCACCAGGCAGCAGCACCGTCCGGCAGTCCACGGCGCCCGCGCCCGCCCAGCCCAGCGCGCCGGGGGAGACCACCAGCAGATCCAGCACGCCTTCCGCCAGCTCCGCCGGATGACGGCCGCTCCGCAGCCGGGCCGCCGATGGCGGGAGGCGCCGGGCCACCGCATCCAGAATCCCTTCGTCCCGCTCCCAAATTCCCACTTCGATCACATCGCACACCACCTTTATAGACGAGAGTGTATGGAAAATCTGGAATTTTATACAGCGGGGACGTCCGGCGCTGGAACGTGCTTGACTTTTGCAGCAGGAATGCATAAAATAATACGAACCAAACTAACTGCAAAGGATTGAGATAGATATGGCACAGGACAAGAAGCAGGTGGAGCAGATCACCGATATGGAGGTGGATTTTGCCCAGTGGTATACCGATGTGTGCCGAAAGGCCGACCTGATCGACTATACCAGCGTAAAGGGCATGTTTATCCTCCGTCCCTACGGCTACGCCATCTGGGAGAATATCCAGGCGGAAATGGACCGGCGCTTTAAGGAGACCGGGCACGTAAACGTGTCCATGCCCCTGCTCATCCCCGAATCCCTGCTCCAGAAGGAGAAGGACCACGTGGAAGGCTTTGCCCCCGAGTGTGCCTGGGTGACCCACGGCGGGAGTGAGAAGCTGGACGAGCGCCTGTGCGTGCGCCCCACGTCTGAGACGCTGTTTTGCGAACACTGGAGCCATATCGTCCACTCCTGGCGGGACCTGCCGCTGCTGTATAACCAGTGGTGCTCCGTGCTGCGCTGGGAGAAGACCACCCGCCCCTTCCTGCGCCACCGGGAATTCCTGTGGCAGGAGGGCCACACCCTCCACGCCACCGCCGAGGAGGCCATCGCCGAGACCGAGCAGATGCACCGCATCTACGCCGACATCTGCGAGAACGTGCTGGCCATGCCGGTGGTCATGGGCATGAAGACCGACAAGGAGAAGTTCGCCGGGGCGGAGCGCACGTACACCATCGAGTGCATGATGCACGACAAGAAGGCCCTGCAGAACGGCACCAGCCACTACTTCGGAAACGGCTTCCCCACCGCCTTCGACATCACCTTCACCGACAAGGAAAACAAGCAGTGCCATCCCTATGAGACTTCCTGGGGCTTCACCACCCGCACCATCGGCGGCGTCATCATGACCCACGGCGACAACCGGGGCCTGGTGCTGCCCCCCCGGGTAGCCCCCATTCAGGTGGTCGTCATCCCCGTGGCCCAGCATAA
Organism: Flavonifractor sp. DFI.6.63; assembly: GCF_024462255.1. NCBI lineage: Bacteria > Bacillati > Bacillota > Clostridia > Eubacteriales > Oscillospiraceae > Flavonifractor > Flavonifractor sp. DFI.6.63. Next base: position 1,638 of record NZ_JANGBE010000029.1, read on the forward strand.
GCAGGGCGTACTGGAGGCCAACCGGGCCGTTATGGACCGGCTGAAGTCCGCCGGTTTCCGGGTGAAGCTGGACGACTCCGACCAGTCTGCGGGCTGGAAATTTGCCGAGTATGAGATGAAGGGCGTGCCCCTGCGCCTGGAGCTGGGGCCCAAGGACATGGAGAAAAACCAGTGCGTCCTGGTGCGCCGGGACAGCGGCGAGAAGAGCTTTGTCTCCCTGGACAACATCGAGCAGACCGTGGCGCAGATGCTGGACGCCATTCACGACGGCCTGTACGCCAAGGCCAAGAAGAACCTGGAGGACAACACCTACGCCTGTGCCACGCTGGAGGAGGTCAAGGAGAAGATGGCCGCCCAGGGCGGCTTCGCCAAGACCATGTGGTGCGGCGACGAGGCCTGCGAGGTGCGGATGAAGGAGGAGGCCGGAGTGTCCTCCCGCTGTATCCCCTTTGAGCAGGAGCATCTGGGCGATACCTGCGCCATCTGCGGGAAACCGGCCAAGCATATGGTCTACTGGGGCGTGGCCTACTAAGCGGGCGCTGGATCCGAGCGGTCCGGCCCGCGGGGAAACGATAAAAGCACGGCATATGCGCGCTTTTGCGCGCATATGCCGTGCTTTTTTGACCCGGGCGAGGAGATCGGTTCCCCGGCCCTTACTGCAGATAGAGCGCCTGGAGCTGGGCGAGCTGAGCTTCGGTGAGGGCCATGCCGTCCTCGGCCGTGAGGAAGGCGTGCATGGAGCCGTACTTGGAGTCGATGGCGTCCAGCATGGCGGCCATGGCGTCATAATTTACGCCGGTCAGGTTCTTGACGCCCGCCACGGTGGCCGCGTCGGCGCCCTTGGCCTGGGCGGCCTGAGCCATGTAGGCGATCTTTTGGGCGTTGAAGTCGTTGGTAAGCATGAAGTCCTGGAGCACCGTTTCACGATCCACGCCCAGGGCGGAGAGCAGCAGCACCGCTGCGGTGCCCGCGCGGTCCTTGCCCCCGGTGCAGTGCCAGAGGAGCGCCTCTCCCTCCTTCTGGCCCAGCAGCTTCTGGAAAAAGGCGCGGTATCCGGCCAGACCGTTTTCGCTTTCCAGGAAGGAGAGGTACATATCGTTCCCGAATTGACCGCTCTGGACGATCGCGATGATGGCCTGGACCGGGTCGGAACCATAAATGCCGGTGACGGCGGAAGTGGCGGAAGAATCGTCGCCGAGAATATTGATCTGCGTGTTGACGACGCCGTCCAGCACCGGGTCTGGGCCCTCGCGGATCTCGGCGGTGGTACGCAGATCAACGATCTGTGTCAGGTTCAGGCCGGCCAGAAGGGCGAGATCCGCCTCGGTAGCGCCGGAGAGTTTGCCGGTGCGCAGCAGCACGTTGTCTTTTACCACCCGGCCGTCCCGGGTGACATATCCGCCCAGCTGACGGGCGTTTTCCACGCCGGAGAGGCCCAGCGTGTGGGCGTGCTGCGCGGTGGCGGCGTAGCGCTGCGCCATGGCCTGGGCCTCGGCGGCGGTCAGGGTGCCCTGGGGGTCCAGCAGGCCGTTTTCCAGGGGGAGGATGGTTTTGGCCACGGCCCATTGCACATCCTCCTCCGCCCAGGCGGAGACCGTTCCGGCGTCGGAACAGCCGCTCAGGTCGGCCGCGGCGATGATGCCGTCCCCGTTGTGGACGGCCAGATGGTTCAGCATGACGGCGGCCTGTTCCCGGGTGACCGGCGTCTGGGGCAGGAACAGGCCCTTGTCGTTGCCTGCGGCGATGCCCGACTGGGCGCACCAGAGGATCGCGGTGTAGTTGGCGTCACCGGGGGCCACGTCGGAAAAGAACTCGCCCGCGGGTGCGGACGGGCGGCCCGCTTCCTCCCAGAGGACCCGGGCAAAGGCGCTGCGGGACAGAGCGGGGTCGCCGCCGGCGGCGGCCAGGGCCCCGCCGGGGACCAGCAGAGCGGCGCTCAGCCCTATGGCCAGAACGCGCTTGGGGATCTGTTTCATGGTAATGCTCCTCCTCGTTCATTCGGATAAAAAGAGAATAGCCCGCCCGCCGCCTGCGCCGCCACCAGAGGGGGGTAAAGAGTGCGTAAAAGGGAGGTAAAGCGAAAAATTCTCCTTGCGTTTTGCGCGGGAGAGGCGTATAATGCCACTAACCCAAATTTGTGAGGTCTCATATATGAAGCGCTGCGCCCTCACAACTGCATCCTTCTGCTTCTTCTTTGGCTGGGCTCGATTTACGGGCGCCGGCTTTTTTGGCATGGGGGAAAAGAGAAGGATGGAATGAATGGGTGGGCCAAGGCGGGCCCATAGGATCTCCGTATTTTTTGGGGGAGCTCATTGATTTCATCAATGGGCTCCTTTTTATTTTGGAAAGGATGTTGCAGTATGGTAGTCGTTATGAAGCCGGGCACCCAGCAGCGGGATATCGAGGCGCTGGTGGCCAAATTCAAGGAGATGGACCTGGACGTCGGGGTCACCAATGGCGTGGGCTGTACGATTCTGGGCCTGGTAGGGGATACCACTGCGGTGGATATGGACAAGATCTCCATCAACCCCCATGTGGAGCGGGTCATGCGGGTGCAGGAGCCCTACAAGAAGGCCAACCGCAAGTTCCACCCGGAGGATACGGTGGTCGCCGTAGGCAAGGCCAAGATCGGCGGCGGCAGCTTCTCGGTCGTCGCCGGGCCCTGCTCGGTGGAGAGCCAGGCGCAGATCATCGCGGTGGCCGAAGATGTGAAACGCTCCGGCGCGGCGCTGCTGCGGGGCGGGGCGTTCAAGCCGCGCACCTCGCCCTATTCCTTCCAGGGCATGGGACTGGAGGGGCTGGAGCTTCTGCTGGAGGCCAAGGCGGCCACCGGCCTGCCCATCGTCACCGAGATCATGTCTCCACGCTATGTGGAGGTGTTCGAGGAAAAGGTGGATCTGGTGCAGATCGGCGCCCGGAACATGCAGAACTTCGACCTGCTCAAAGAGGTGGGCAAGATGTCCAAGCCCGTCCTGCTCAAGCGGGGCCTGTCCAGCAGCTACGAGGAGTGGATCATGTCCGCCGAATACATCATGGCGGGCGGCAACGAGAACGTCATCCTCTGTGAGCGGGGCATCCGCACCTTCGAGACCTATACCCGCAACACCCTGGACGTATCCGCCATCCCCGCCATCAAGAAAATGAGCCACCTGCCCGTTATCGTAGACCCCTCTCACTCCGCGGGCATGTACTGGATGGTGGAGCCGCTGGCCATGGCAGCCATCGCCGCCGGGGCGGACGGCCTGATCATCGAGGTCCATAACGATCCCCCCCACGCCAAATGCGACGGCCAGCAGTCCCTCACGCCGGAAAACTTCGGCCGGCTCATGGGTAAAGTGGGCGCGATGGTTGACCTGATGGGGAAGACTTTGGTAAAATAAACTGATTGATCGCCGCTGCTGCGGAAAAGGAAGTGTTCCCAATGAAAACGCTGCGTGTGGACCTGGATGCCCGCGCCTATGAGATCCGTATCGCCCCCGGGCTCCTGGATGCCGCCGGAGAGCACCTCCGGGGGGCCTGCCCCCAGGCCGCCCGTCTCTTTGTGGTCACCGACTCCACCGTAGGCCCCCTGTACCGGGGGCGGGTGGAAAAAAGCCTGACGTCCGCCGGGTTTCGGACGGCCTTTCATACCGTCGCCGCCGGGGAGAGCTCCAAATGTGCGTCCCGGCTGTCTGAGCTGTGGGAGAGCATGATGGACTTCGGACTTACCCGCACGGACGCGGTGGTCGCCCTGGGCGGCGGCGTGGTGGGGGATCTGGCGGGCTTTGCCGCCGCCACCATCCTGCGGGGGGTGGACTTTGTCCAGATCCCCACCACCCTGCTCGCTCAGGTGGATTCCTCCGTGGGGGGGAAGGTGGCCGTGGACCTGACGCACGGCAAGAACCTGGCGGGCGCGTTCTGGCAGCCGCGGCTGGTGCTGATGGACCCCCAGACGCTGGGCACCCTGGACGAGAGGACCTTTGCCGACGGTATGGCGGAGGTCATCAAGTACGGGTGCATTTTTGACGCGGACTTTTACTCCTTCCTGGAACAGCGGCCTTCCAGGAGGCAGGTCATGGGGGATATTGAATCCGTATTGCATACCTGCTGCGATTTAAAACGAAAAGTAGTGATTGAAGACGAGCGGGATACCGGGAAGCGGATGCTCCTGAACTTCGGCCATACCCTGGGTCACGCCTATGAGCTGGCGGGAGGGTACGAGATCTGGACCCACGGTCAGGCGGTGGCGGCGGGCATGGTGAAGGCGGCGGAGCTGGGGGAGCGGCTGGGGGTCACGCCCGCCGGAACCGGGGCGCGCATTGCCGCGCTGCTGGGCTGCTTTGCTCTGCCGGTGGACATCCCCTGCACGGCGGCGGACTATGCCGCCGCCGTGGGGCTGGATAAAAAGGGAGCTGGAGACGACATCTCGGTGATCCTGCTGGAAGCCGTCGGGCGGGCCGTGCCCCGCCGGATGCCCAAGGCGGAATTGACCGCCCTTTTGGAGGAGACGCTATGAACGTGACCATCACCCCCCGGCGTCTGGCGGGGAGAATTACCCCGCCCCCGTCCAAATCCCAGGCCCACCGGCTGATCATCGCCGCCGCCCTGGGGGAGGGGGAGAGCCTTCTGCACAACGTGGCCTGCTCCCAGGACATTGCGGCAACCATCCGCTGTATGGCGGAGCTGGGGGCGGGCTTGGAACGGCAGGGGGATACGCTGCGCATCACCGGGATGCGGGCCGGGCCCAGGTCGCCCCTGCGGCGGCTGGCCGCGCCGCGGCTGGACTGCGGAGAGAGCGGCTCCACCCTGCGCTTTCTCATGCCCGTGGCTCTGGCGGTACGGGGCGGCGGACGCTTCACCGGCCGGGGACGGCTGATGGAGCGGCCCCAGGAGCCCTATTTCGAGCTGTTCCGGGAGAAAGGGATCTCCTGTGAATATCAGGACGGCGCGCTGGTCCTCTCCGGGCGGCTGGCCCCGGGCGTCTGCCGTCTGCGGGGGGACGTATCCTCCCAGTTTATCACCGGGCTGCTCTATGCCCTGCCCCTGCTGGACGGGGATTCGGAGATCGTCATTACGACCGCGCTGGAGAGCCGGGACTATGTCGCTCTGACGGTGGACGTGCTCAAGCGCTTTGGCATCGAAGCAACGCCCTCGGCCCGGGGCTGGCGCGTCCCGGGCGGGCAGGCCTACCGGGCCTGCGAGAGGACGGTGGAGGCCGACTGGTCCCAGGCCGCCTTCTGGTATGCCGCCTCGGGCATCGGCAGCGATGTGGAAGTAACCGGCATGGATCTGGACTCCGCCCAGGGGGACAAGATGGTTCTGGACTGGGGGCGGATGCTCCGCGGCGAGCCGCTGAACGGCGGTGAGTGTGTGCCGATCCTGGGGCGGACGGCCCCGGAAACGCCTGTCCGGACGGAACAGGCGGGGGGACGGAGCCGGGTGGAGATCGACGTATCCTGCGCGCCTGATCTGGTTCCGCCGATGGCGGCCTGGGGAGCGCTGGCGGGGAATACCGACCTGTGCCTGAAAAACGCCGCCCGTCTGCGCATGAAGGAGAGCGACCGGCTCTCCGCCGTGACGGAGGTGCTCACCGCCCTGGGCGCCCGGGTGACGGAGACGGCGGACAGCCTGACCATCTTCGGCCGGGAGGAACTGAGCGGCGGCGTGACGGTGGACAGCCACAACGACCACCGCATCGCCATGATGGCGGCCATCGCCGCCACCCGCTGCCGGCGGAGCGTGACCATTGCCGGGGCGGAGTGTGTGGCCAAGTCCTACCCCGACTTCTGGAAGGACTACAAAAGCCTGGGAGGAGACATCACATGAAGCACACCATCTTCGGGGAATCCCACGGCGAGGCCATCGGCGTGGTGCTGGAGGGCGTGCCCGCCGGGCTGGCGCTGGACCTGGAGGCGGTGCAGCGGGAGCTGGACCGGCGCAGGCCGGGCCGGAGCGCCCTGTCCACCGCCCGGAAGGAGGCCGACCAGGTCCGGGTGCTCTCCGGCATGTTCGAGGGCAAGACCACCGGCGCGCCGCTGGCGATGGTCATCGGGAATGCCGACCAGCACTCGTCGGATTACGACTCCATCCGCTACACCCCCCGGCCCGGCCATGGGGATTACGCCGGCTTTTTGAAAAGCCGCGGCTGCCAGGATTACCGGGGCGGCGGCCACTTTTCCGGGCGCCTGACCGCGCCGCTGGTGGCGGCGGGGGCGGTGGCCAAGCAGCTTCTGGCCCGGCAGGGCGTATGGGTGGGCGCCCATATCAGCTCCATTTACGGAATCTGCGACGCGGCGCTGGAGGAAGCCGGCCAGCTGCGGGGCGTGGCGGAAAAAGACTTCCCCGTGCTGGACGACGCAGCGGGGAGGCAGATGCAGCAGGCCATTCTGGAGGCAAAGCAGGCGCAGGACTCCGTGGGCGGAGCCGTCGAGTGCGCCGTGACCGGCCTGAGCGCGGGGCTGGGGGGACCGGACTTCGGCTGCAACGTGGAGGGGATCTTTTCGCAATACCTCTTTGCCGTTCCCGCGGTGAAGAGCGTGGCCTTTGGCGCCGGGGTGGCCTTTTCCCTGATGCGGGGCAGCCAGGCCAACGACCCCTTTGCCGTGGAGGACGGGAAGGTGATCACCAAAACCAACCACGCCGGGGGGATCAACGGCGGCATCACAAACGGCATGCCGGTGGTCTTTGAAGCCACCCTGCGGCCTACGCCGTCCATCGCCCTGCCCCAGGAGAGCGTGGACCTGCGCACCGGCGAGGAAGTGGAACTCAAGATCAAAGGCCGTCACGACCCCTGTATCGTGCCGCGGGCGGTGCCGGTGATCGAGGCGGCGGCGGCCCTGGCGGCCTGTGCGGTGCTGGGGATCGGGTCGTGACGGCCTGCATGCGCAAGCGAGCCGCCGCGTAAGCGGCGTACAAGCGTTTTGGCAGGGCCAAAACCTTGCCGCAGGCGGGATTCACTCCCGCCGAGGATGCAAAAGGATCGGGGACCCGCGAAACGCCTGCGTTTCGTGGGCGCGTCACGACCCCTGTATCGTGCCGCGGGCGGTGCCGGTGATCGAGGCGGCGGCGGCCCTGGCGGCCTGTGCGGTGCTGGGGCTATAAGGGCGTTTTTGAAACGGGAACGAGGAGAGAGGCACATGACCGAATTGGAAGGATACCGCAGGCAGATCGACGCGATCGACGCCCAGCTGGTAGAGCTGTTCCTGCGCCGGATGGAGGTGACCGGCGCGGTGGGACGGTATAAGCAGGAGCGGGGCCTGCCGGTACTGGACGCGGAGCGGGAGAGGCGGGTGATCGCAGGCAAGACGGAGCAGATCGGCGACACGGCCCGCCGGGCGGATGTGGCGGCCCTGTACGAGACCATCATGGGCCGTTCCCGCCGCCAGCAGCGCCAGCTGGTGCGGGAGGCTGCGGCGCCGGGCGTGACGGCCTGCGCCGCAGCCATGGCCTGTGCCCGGCAGCCGGTGGAGCACCCGCGGGTAGCCTATCAGGGAGAGCCGGGCTGCTACAGCGAGGAGGCCGCCGCAGGCCTGTTCGGGCCGGAGGTGGACAGCATGGGTCTGCCCTGGTTTGAAGAGGTGTTCCTCGCCCTGCGGGACGGCAGGGCGGATTATGCGGTGCTGCCCATCGAAAACAGCTCCACCGGCTCCATCCGGCAGGTGTACGACCTGCTTGCCCAATATGAGTACTACATTGTGGGGGAGTGGCAGGTAAAGGTGGAGCACTGCCTGACGGCCCTGCCCGGCGTGAAGCTGGAGGAGCTTTGCACGGTCTATTCCCACGAGCAGGGGCTGATGCAGTGCGAGGCGTTTTTGGACACCCACCGGGACTGGAAGCGAGTGCCCGCCCTGGACACCGCCGGTTCCGCCAAACAGGTGGCCGAGACCGGAGACCGCACCGCCGCCGCCATTTGCTCCCGCCGGGCCGCGCGGCGCTACGGGCTGGAGATCCTGGCCGAGGGGATCAACTACAACCGCGAGAACTATACCCGCTTTGTGCTGGTCTCCCCGGTGATGGAGCTGCGGGCGGGGCGGGATACGATCAGCGCCCTGTTCCGCCTGCCCCACCAAAGCGGCTCCCTCCATGAAATCCTGACGGTCTTCTCCGTTCAGGGGCTCAATCTGGAGAAGCTGGAATCCCGGCCCATCCCAGGCCGCGGCTGGGAGTACCTGTTCTTTCTGGAATTCTCCGGCGACCTGGCCGCCCCCGGCATGGACGGGGTGCTCCAGGAGCTGGGACAGCTGTCCTCCCAGTTCCGGGTGCTGGGCAACTTCAGGGGGTACCGGCCATGAAAAACGTGGTTTTGATCGGTATGATGGGCTGCGGAAAATCCTCCGTGGGCCGCGTGCTGGCCCAGCGGCTGGGTATGGGCTTTGCGGACACCGACCAGTGCATTGAGGCGGCCCTGGGCCGGTCCATCCCAGAGATCTTCGCCACGGAAGGGGAGGCCTTTTTCCGGGATTGGGAGCTGGGGGTGGCCGAGGAGCTGGCCCGGAAGGAAAATCTGGTGATCGCCTGCGGCGGCGGGCTGCCGACCCGGCCGGACGCCATCGCATCCCTCAAATACAGCGGTACCGTGATCTTCCTGGACCGGGACGGGGAAGACATCTACGACCATGTGAGCATGGACCACCGCCCCCTGGGACAGGCGGGGCGGGAAGCCTTTTTGGAGCGCTGCCGCCAGCGGGAGCCGGTCTACCGGCAGTGGGCGGAGCATATCATACCAAGCCGCGCCACCGCCCAGGAGACGGCGCAGGCGGTACTGGAGGCGTTGCAGTTATGAAATTCCTCATCCTCAACGGACCCAACCTGAACCTGCTGGGCAGGCGGGAGCCGGGGATCTACGGCCAGAACAGCTATGAGGCCCTGTGCGCGCGGCTGCGGGACTTTGCCGCCGCCCACGCGTCCACGGCCGACTGCGTCCAGTCCAACCATGAAGGGGCGCTGATCGACGCCATCCATGCCGCCGACGGGGTCTACGACGCCATCGTCATGAACCCGGGGGCCTATACCCATTACAGCTATGCCATTCTGGACGCCCTCAAGGCGGTAAACGTGCCCTGTATGGAGGTGCATATCTCCAACGTCCACCAGCGGGAGGCGTTCCGGCATACCTCAGTCACGGCCCCGGCCTGTGTGGGACAGATCTGCGGTCTGGGGCTTTTCGGTTACGAGTGCGCCATGTCCTACTTCCTTTCCAGGGAAACGCCGGACAGCGGACCTGCCTTGTAAGACGTCTGGAACGGGAGGAAGCCATGAAAAAAGCAGCGCTGCCCCGGATCGGCATGCGTATGATCAAGACCGCCGTGGCCGTCATGCTGTCCTACGGGGTATTCGCCCTGTTTGGACTGGAATACCGGGAGGAATTGGGCGGAATGCTGGGGCACATGGGGCCCCTGTATGCCTGTATCGCCTGCATCGTCTGCACCCAGAGCAGCTTGGGGCAGACCTTCCGGCAGGGGGTCTCCCGCTTTATCGGCGTGGCGGTGGGCGGCGTGCTGGGCGCGGCCACGCTGCTGCTGGGCGGCGCGCTGGAGTCGCCCTGGGTCCTGGCGCCGGTGCTGGCGGTGATCTGCCTGGCGGGACTGTGGTTCTGCCTGCTGATCAAACGGCCCGCCGCCTGCCCGATGGCCTGTATCGTGCCCTGTGTCATCCTCTTGACCGGGGTCACCGGCGCCGATCGCTACTATTATGCCGCCGCCCGTATCCTTGAGACCGTGGCGGGAGTGGGCGTGGCCTTCCTGGTCAACGCCGCGCTGCCCGACCACAGGCGGGAAAGCGCTGAGGAGGGACCGGAAGCAATGGAAGTGAAGCTGGAAAACACCACAAAAAAACTGTGCGTCATCGGCGATCCGGTGGAACACTCCAAGTCGCCCCGGATCCAGAACGCCATGCTTGCCGCGCTGGGACTGGATTACGTGTACCTGTGCCAGCCGGTACCGCGGGGGACGTGCGGGCGGTGGCTGGAGTGCGCCAAGTTTGCCGGATATGCCGGCTTCAATGCCACCATGCCGCACAAGGAGGAGCTTCTGCCGCTGATGGACGAGCTGGATGAAGACGCCCGCCTCATCGGGGCGGTCAACACAGTCTGCCTGCGGGATGGGAAGGCGTATGGCTACAACACGGACGGCGCGGGCTTTCTGCGGGCGCTGGCGGACGAGAACATCACCGTGGAGGGACGGAGGGTTCTGGTGCTGGGGGCCGGCGGCGCCGCCAGGGCGGTGTGCCTCAAGCTGGCCCAGGCGGGGGCGGACGTGACGGTCTGCAACCGGACGGTGGACAAGGCGGCCGCCCTCTGCGCCCGGATGCCGGAGCGGCTGCACCCGGCGGGCTTTGACCGGGATACCCTGCATCGGGCGGCGGCGGAGTGCGCTCTGCTGGTCAACTGCACCAGCCTGGGCATGGCGGGCGCCGGAGGAAGGTTTGAGGATCTCTCCTTCCTGGACGCCCTGGCCCCGGAGACGCCCGTGTGCGACCTGATCTACGCTCCGGCGGAGACCGAACTGCTCCGCCAGGCCCGGGAGCGGGGCCACCGGACCATGAACGGCATGGGCCTGCTGGTGCATCAGGCGGTGCTCGCACTGGAGCGCTTCACCGGCGTCCCGATCGACGCGGCGGCCATGAGGGCACGCCTGATTCCTGTTTTGTCCGAAAAAACATGAATAAATAGCAAAAAGCCCTTGACACCAAGGGCTTTTTGCTATATCATAATCAAGCGCCTGTTTGGGCGCAGTCTGCGATGATGCGGGAGATTGCTCAGAAATGAGGTAACTTCCGCGGAGTATGTCCGAGCTAGAATCGGGCGGCTGAGAGTCTGTGCACGGCGTATATCGCCGCGCGTGGATAAAACCGGCCTGCTTGCGCCGGTTTTCTTCATGTCACGGAGTGATACGCACGGAAACGTGTACAGAAGTTCTCACCGTACGAAGCGAGGAAAGACACCCCGCGCCGCGCCGCGTGGACCCGGCAAAGCGCACACCACTTCGTATGTTTTAAGGAGGAACAAACCATGGCAGCTCAAAAAGAAATGATCCGTATCCGCCTGAAGGCCTATGATCATCAGCTGATCGACCAGTCCGCCGAGAAGATCGTGGAGACCGCCAAGCGCACCGGCGCGTCCGTGTCCGGCCCCATCCCCCTGCCCACCAAGAAAGAGGTCGTGACCATCCTGCGCGCCGTCCATAAGTATAAGGACTCCCGCGAGCAGTTCGAGCGCCGCACCCACAAGCGCCTGATCGACATTCTCAAGCCCTCCCCCAAGACCGTGGAGGCCCTGATGAGCCTGGACCTTCCCGCCGGCGTGGAGATCGAGATCAAGCTCTGATTTCCTGACGGATCTTCTCGACCAGAATCAAAGCCCGGCGAAGCGGGTTTGATTTGGACACGAGAAGCAAGGCAGCGCAGTGAGGGTTTCCCCGCGCCTGGGGAAACCGGAAGGAAGCGGGCTTTGTGACGAAGTGAGTACCGCAGTCCGCCGCGTTTTGAGGCGGACGGGTCAAGTTGAAAAACCAATGGGAGCCAATGCCCACGTTTTTCAACCAATAACCTTTACTATAAGGAGGAAAACACATGGAAAAGGCCATTATCGGCAAGAAGGTCGGCATGACGCAGATCTTCGACGACGCCGGCAAGGTCATCCCGGTCACCGTCATCGAGGCGGGCCCCTGCACCGTGGTGCAGAAGAAGACCGCGGAAAAGGACGGCTACAACGCCGTGCAGCTGGGCTACGAGGACGTGGCCGAGAAGAAGCTCACCAAGCCTGAGCTGGGCCATTTGAAAAAAGCGGGCGAGGCGCGCAAGAAGACGCTGAAAGAGTTCAAGCTGAACAACTGCGACGCGCTCAACGTGGGCGACGAGGTCAAGGCCGACGTATTCGCCGAGGGCGACCGCGTGGACGTGACCGGCATCAGCAAGGGTAAGGGCTACCAGGGCGTCATCAAGCGCTGGGGCGCTCACCGCCTGAAGGAGAGCCACGGTACCGGCCCCGTGCACCGTCACGCCGGTTCCATGGGCTCCAGCACCGACCCCTCCCGCATCTTCAAGGGCAAGATCGGCGCCGGTCAGATGGGCAACGAACAGGTCACCGTTCTGAACCTGGACGTGGTCAAGGTCGACCCCGAGCTGGGCGTCATCGCGGTGCGGGGCGCCATTCCCGGCCCCAAGGGCGGCCTGGTGTACCTGCGCAACAGCGTGATCAACGTGAAGGAGAAGGGCGCCGCGGCCGCTGCCAGCGTCAACCCGCAGAAGGCTTCCGCCCGCGTCAATCCCCAGAAGGCTTCGGCCCGTAACAAGTAAGAGAGGAGAGAAACCAAATGCCTAAAGCAACTGTCGTTGATATGACCGGCAAGAAGGTCGGCGAGGTGGAGCTCTCCGAGGCCGTCTTCGGGATCGAGCCCAACCAGACCGTCGTTCATGACGTGGTCAAGAACCACCTGGCAAACTGCCGTCAGGGCACTCAGTCCGCCCTGACCCGCGCCGAGGTGTCCGGCGGCGGCCGCAAGCCCTGGCGCCAGAAGGGTACCGGCCACGCCCGCCAGGGCAGCACCCGCGCGCCCCAGTGGACCCACGGCGGTATCGTCTTCGCCCCCAAGCCCCGGGATTACAGCTATACCCTGAACAAAAAGGTCAAGCGCCTGGCGCTTAAGTCCGCCCTGTCCGCCAAGGCCCAGGAGGGCAACGTGATCGTGGTGGACGGCCTGGGTATGGACGAGATCAAGACCAAGACCTTCCAGGGCTTCCTGAACGCGGTGCAGTCCAAGAAGGCCGTCGTGGTCACCGAGTGCCCCAAGGTCGTCAAGTCCGCCCGGAACATCCCCGGCGTGGTGACCACCAGCGCCAAGATCCTGAGCGTTTACGACATCGTCAACGCCAACCAGTTCATCGTTGACAAGGCGGCTCTGGCCGTCATCGAGGAGGTGTTTGCGTAATGGCTACCACCGCTTATGATATCATTAAGCGCCCCATCATCACCGAACAGTCCATGGCCGAGACCGAGGGCAAGAAGTACACCTTCGAGGTGGCCAAGTCCGCGAACAAGATCGAGATCGCCAAGGCCGTCGAGGAGATCTTCGGCGTTAAGGTCGCCAAGGTCAACACCCTGAACATGCAGGGCAAGGAGAAACGCACCGGCCGTTACCCCGCCGGCCGCCGGCCCTCCTGGAAGAAGGCCATGGTCACCCTCACCGAGGATTCCAAGACCATCGAGTTCTTCGAAGGCATGGTGTAAGGAGGATAACGAACAATGGCTATTAAAACTTATAAGCCCACGACGCCCTCCCGCCGCCACATGACGGTGAGCGCCTTCGAGGGCATCGACAAGAAGGCCAAGCCCGAGCGCAGCCTGACTGAGAATCTGAAGAAGAACGCCGGGCGCAACAGCTACGGCCGCATTACCGTGCGTCACCGCGGCGGCGGCAATAAGAAGAAATACCGCATTATCGACTTCAAGCGCGATAAAGAGGGCAAGGCCACGGTCATCAACCTCCAGTACGACCCCAACCGCTCCGCCAACATCGCCCTGATCGAGTATGAGGACGGCGAGCGCCGCTATATCCTGGCGCCCGTTGGCCTGAAGGCCGGCCACATCATCATGACCGGCCCCGACGCCGACATCCTGCCCGGCAACTGTCTGCCCATCAGCAAGATCCCTGTGGGCGAGCTGCTGCACTGCATCGAGCTCTACCCCGGCAAGGGGGCCCAGCTGGTCCGCGCCGCCGGTGTGGCCGCGCAGCTGATGGCCAAGGAGAACGGCATGGCCCAGGTCCGCCTTCCCTCCGGCGAGGTGCGCTACGTCCGCGAGGAGTGCAAGGCCACCATCGGCCAGGTGGGCAACACCGACCACGGCAACATCCAGATCGGCAAGGCCGGCCGCAAGCGCCACATGGGCTGGCGGCCCACCGTCCGCGGCTCCGTCATGAACCCCTGCGACCACCCACACGGCGGCGGCGAGGGCAAGAGCCCTGTGGGCCGTCCCGGCCCGGTCACCCCCTGGGGCAAGCCGGCCATGGGTTACAAGACCCGTAAGAAGAAGAGCCAGACGGAGCAGTTCATCGTCAAGCACCGCAACAGCAAGTAAGGGAGGTAGTAAAACATGTCCAGAAGCATCAAGAAAGGCCCGTTTTGCGCCCCCGAGCTGCTCAAGCGGGTCGATGAAATGAACCAGACCGGCGAGAAGAAGGTCCTGAAGACCTGGAGCCGTGCCTCCACCATCTTCCCCTCCTTCGTCGGACACACCTTTGCCGTGCACGACGGGCGCAAGCACGTGCCCGTGTACGTGACCGAGGACATGGTGGGCCACAAGCTGGGCGAATTCGCCCCCACCCGCACCTTCCGCGGCCACGCCGGCAGCAAGACTGGTAAGTAAGGAGGAGGAGAGAACATGGAAGCCAAAGCACATCTGAGATATGCCCGTATCTCTCCCCGTAAGGTCCAGATCGTCTGCGACCTGATCCGCGGCAAGAGCGTCGCCCAGGCCAACGCCATCCTGATGGGCACCCCCAAGGCGGCCTCCGAGCTGCTGCTCAAGCTCCTCAAGAGCGCCGCCGCCAACGCGGAGAACAACCACCAGATGGATCCCGAGAAGCTGTACGTCTCCCAGGTGTTCGCCTGCCCCGGCCCCATCATCAAGCGGATGATGCCCCGGGCCCAGGGCCGTGCCTACCGGATCAACAAGCGCACTTCTCACATCACCATCGCCGTGGCTGAGCGCTAAGGGAGGAGGAAGAATATGGGACAGAAAGTCAATCCCCACGGCCTGCGCGTGGGTGTCATTAAGGATTGGGACTCCCGCTGGTACGCCCGCAACGAGAAGGTGGGCGACCTGCTGGTGGAGGACAAGAAGATCCGGGATTACCTGAAGAAGACCCTGTATTCCGCCGGGATCCCCAAGATCGAGATCGAGCGCGACAACGCCAAGGTGCGCATCTACCTGCACTGCGCCCGTCCCGGCGTGGTCATCGGCAAGGGCGGCGAGGCCATCGAGGCCCTGCGTCTGAAGCTGGAGAAGATGCTGGGCAAGAGCGTCGCCCTCAACATTGTTGAGGTCAAGAGCCCCGACATGAACGCCCAGCTGGTGGCCGAGAACATCGCCCAGCAGCTGGAGAAGCGCATCGGGTTCCGCCGTGCCATGAAGAACGCCATGGGCCGGGCCATGCGCATGGGCGCGCTGGGCATCAAGACCCAGGTCTCCGGCCGCCTCGGCGGCGCTGAGATCGCCCGCACCGAGCATTATCACGACGGCACGATTCCCCTGCAGACCCTGCGTGCCGACATCGACTACGGCTTCGCGGAGGCCGCTACCACCTACGGCCGTATCGGCGTGAAGGTGTGGATCTACAAGGGCGAGATCCTGTCTCAGGCCCTGCGCACCACCCCCCGTACCCTGGACACCAAGAACTTCAAGGAGCGCTCCGACCGGCCCCGCCGCCGCGACGACCGCCGTCCGGGCGGCGACCGCAACCGTCAGGGTGGCTTCAACAACCGTCAGGGCGGCTTCGGCGGCCGTCCCGCCGGCCAGGGCGGTTTCAATAACAACCGTCAGGGCGGCTTCAATAACAACCGTCCCCAGGGCGGCTTCAATCGTCCCCAGGGCGGCGCACGTCCCGCCGCGCCTGCCGCTCCCAAGGAAGGAGGCTCCAACTAATGCTGCTGCCGAAGAGAGTGAAATACCGCCGCGTCCACCGCGGCCGCCTGAAGGGCAAGGCCCTGAAGGGCAACACCGTCACCTATGGTGAGTGGGGCCTGCAGGCCACCGAGCCCGCCTGGATCACCAGCAATCAGATCGAGGCCGCCCGTATCGCCATGACCCGCTACACCAAGCGCGGCGGTAAGGTCTGGATCAAGATCTTCCCCGACAAGCCCATCACCGAGAAGCCTGCCGAGACCCGCATGGGCTCCGGTAAGGGCTCCCCCGAGTACTGGGTGGCCGTGGTCAAGCCCGGCCGCGTGATGTTCGAGATTGCGGGCGTCTCCGAAGAGGTCGCCCGTGAGGCCCTGCGTCTGGCCTCTCACAAGCTGCCCATCAAGAGCAAGATCGTGAAGAAGGAAGACGCCGCTGAGACCGAGAATGGTGGTGAATGAAGATGAAGGCTACTGAAATCCGTAAGATGAGCGCCGCGGAGCTTGAGAGCAAGCTGGGCGATTTGAAGAAGGATCTCTTCCAGCTCCGTCTTCAGCACGCCACCAATCAGCTGGACAATCCCATCAAGATCGCCGAGGTCAAGCGGGACATCGCCCGCGTGAAGACCATCATCCGTGAGCAGCAGCTCGCAGGCCGATAAGGAGGGAACGAACAATGGAAAACAGAACCTCTTCCCGGAAAACCAGAGTCGGCCTGGTGGTCTCCGACAAGATGGATAAGACCGTGGTGGTTGCCATTGCCGACCGTGTGGCCCACCCCCTGTACAAGAAGATCGTCAAGAGCACCTATAAGCTCAAAGCGCATGACGAGAACAACGAGTGTGGTGTCGGCGACCGCGTGCGGGTCATGGAGACCCGGCCCCTGTCCAAGGACAAGCGGTGGCGCGTCGTCGAGATCATCGAGAAGGCGAAGTAAGGAGGTGCGGTCATGATTCAGCAGGAAACTTATTTGAAGGTGGCCGACAACACCGGCGCCAAAGAGATCAAGACCATCCGCGTGCTGGGCGGCTCCAGCCGCAAGTTCGGCAACATCGGCGATGTGGTCGTCGCCTCCGTGCGCAAGGCGCAGCCCGGCGGCACCGTAAAGAAGGGCGAGGTGGTCAAGGCCGTCATCGTCCGGTCCGCCAAGGGCATCCGCCGTGCCGACGGCAGCTACGTCCGCTTTGACGACAACGCCGCCGTCCTCATCAAGGACGACAAGAATCCCCGCGGCACCCGTATCTTTGGGCCAGTGGCCCGCGAGCTGCGCGACAAGGATTACATGAAGATCCTGTCCTTGGCTCCCGAAGTGCTGTAAGGGGGTAGGAGAAGACATGAAGAAGATGAGCATTCGTAAGGACGACACCGTCATCGTCCTGTCCGGCAAGGACAAGGGCAAGCAGGGCAAGGTTCTGGAAGTGATGCCCAAGGACGGCAAGGTCGTCGTTGAGAAGATCAATGTGGTCTCCCGCCACACCAAGCCCCGCAAGCAGGGCGAGCAGGGCGGCATCATCAAGAAGGAAGCCCCCATCTACACCTGCAAGGTGCAGCGCGTCTGCCCCAAGTGCAGCAAGCCCACCCGTCCCGCCCACAAGGTGCTGGCCGACGGCAAGAAGGTCCGCATCTGCAAAAAGTGCGGCGCTGAAATCTGATAGAGAGGAGGAACGATAACAATGGCTGATAAGAAAATGCCCAACCTGAAGGCGAAGTACCAGGCCGAGGTCGCTCCTGCTCTGATGCAGAAGTTCGGCTACAAAAGTTCCATGGAGATCCCCCGCATCGAAAAGATCGTGGTCAACTGCGGCTGCGGCGAAGCCCGGGACAACGCCAAGGTCCTGGAGGCCGTCGTGGGCGACCTGACCAAGATCACCGGCCAGAAGGCCATCATCACCAAGGCCAAGAAGTCCGTGGCCAACTTCAAGCTGCGCGAGGGCATGCCCATCGGCGCGAAGGTCACGCTGCGCGCTGACCGCATGTGGGAGTTTTTGGACCGGCTGTTCAACGTGGCCCTGCCCCGTGTGCGCGATTTCCGCGGCATCAACCCCAATGCCTTTGACGGCCGCGGCAACTACGCCCTGGGCATCAGGGAGCAGCTGATCTTCCCGGAGATCGAGTACGACAAGATCGACAAGATCCGCGGGCTGGACGTGGTCATCTGCACCACCGCTAAGACCGACGAAGAGGCCAAGGAGCTGCTGAATTTGATCGGCGCTCCCTTCGCCCGCTAAAGGAGGAGAACAAAATGGCGAAAAAATCTATGATCCTCAAGCAGCAGGCGGAGCCCAAGTTCTCCACCCGCCGCTACAATCGCTGCAAGATCTGCGGCCGTCCCCACGCCTATCTGCGGGATTACGGCATCTGCCGTATCTGCTTCCGCGAGCTGGCGTATAAAGGGCAGATCCCTGGGGTGAAAAAGGCGAGCTGGTAAGCACCAGCCCGCCTCCCCGAGGTTTTGAAAGAGTCTCCATTCCCCTTGGCGAAGCCGCCGGCCGCTGCGCAGCGGGTTCGGCAAGGAGAGAAGGAGCAGGGATGCAACGGATGTCCGGCTCTTACCGGGCGGAAGGAAGCGGACCTTGCTCCGACGATGCCGGCGGACAACAGGTCGGAGTTACCTAGCTCCGATACCTTGCCGCTGATACGGGCATAAGCCCGTAACTCTAATAAGGAGGGAAACATCATGCATATCACCGATCCCATTGCGGATATGCTCACCCGCATCCGCAACGCGAACAACGCCAAGCATGACACCGTGGACGTCCCCGCGTCCAACATGAAGAAGTCCATCGCGCAGATCCTGCTGGATGAAGGCTATATCAAGAACTTCCAGCTGATCGACGACGGCACTCAGGGCGTGATCCGCATCACCCTGAAGTACAACCCCGGCAAGGAAAAGGTCATCACCGGCCTGCGCCGCGTGTCCAAGCCCGGCCTGCGCGTCTATGCGGGCGCCGATGAGCTGCCCCGCGTCCTGCGCGGCCTGGGTATCGCTATCGTGTCCACGTCCAAGGGCGTCATGACCGACAAGGCCGCTCGCGCCAACCACGTCGGCGGCGAGGTCCTTGCGTTTGTCTGGTAAGGAGGGAGAGTAGAATATGTCTCGTATCGGAAGAATGCCGATCTCCATCCCCGCCGGTGTGGACGTGAAGATCGAAGAGGGCAACCTGGTCACCGTGAAGGGGCCAAAGGGTACCCTGACCCAGCAGCTCTGCCCGGCCATGACCATCAAGCAGGAGGGCGCGGAGCTCCATGTCACCCGTCCCAACGACGCGAAGGAGAACCGCAGCCTGCACGGCCTGACCCGCAGCCTGCTGCACAACATGGTGGTGGGCGTCACCGAGGGCTTCAAGAAGGAGCTGGACGTGAACGGCGTCGGCTATCGTGTGGCCAAGGAGGGCAGCAAGCTGGTCATGAACCTGGGCTTCTCCCATCAGGTGTTCATGGAGGAGGCCGACGGCATCACCATCGAAGTGCCCAGCGCCAACAAGATCGTCATCAGCGGCCTCGACAAGCAGAAGGTCGGCCAGTTCGCCGCTGAAGTGAGAGAGAAACGTCCGCCCGAGCCTTACAAGGGCAAGGGGATCAAATACACTGACGAGGTCATCCGCCGCAAGGAAGGCAAGACCGGCGTCAAGAAGAAGTAAGGAGGTGTGCCACTATGATTAAGAGACCCGATACCAACGCACAGCGTCTGCACCGTCACAAGAGAGTCCGCGGGAAGATCTCCGGCACGCCCGAGAGACCCCGTCTGAACGTGTTCCGCAGCAACACCAACATCTATGCCCAGATCATCGACGATGTGACCGGCAAGACGCTGGCGTCTGCTTCCTCCCTGGAGAAGGGCTTCGAGGGCAAGGGCTCCGACTGCGAGGCCGCCAAGAAGGTGGGCCAGGCGGTCGCCGAGCGCGCTAAGGCCGCCGGCATCGAGACCGTCGTGTTCGACCGCGGCGGCTACGTGTACCACGGCCGCGTACAGGCCCTGGCCGAGGGCGCCCGTGAGGGCGGCCTGCAGTTCTAAGGGAGGAGGAAAAGAGAAATGGCTCGATTTGAAAGAGAACCCAGCGAGTTCACCGAGAAGCTCGTCTCTCTGAACCGCGTTTCCAAGACCGTCAAGGGCGGCCGCGTGATGAAGTTCGCCGCTCTGATGGTGGTGGGCGACGAGAAGGGCCGCGTGGGCTTCGGCACCGGCAAGGCCGCCGAGGTGCCCGAGGCCATCCGCAAGGGCATCGAGGACGCCAAGAAGAACATGTGCACCATTACCCGTTCCGGCACCACCATCCCCCACGAGGTCATCGGTGAGTTCGGCGCCGGCCGCGTGCTGCTCAAGCCCGCCGCCCCCGGTACCGGCATCATCGCCGGCGGCCCGGTGCGCGCCGTCATGGAGGCCGCCGGCATCCGTGATATCCGCGCCAAGTGCCTGCGCTCCAACAATCCGCAGAACGTGGTCTCCGCCACCTTCGAGGGACTCAAGTCCCTGCGTGGCCCCGAGGAGATCGCCCGTACCCGCGGCAAGAGCGTGGAAGAGATCACAGGTTAAGGAGGGCCGTCAAAATGGCTAATTTGAACATCAAGCTGGTCAAGAGCCTGAACGGCCGCATCGCCAAGCATAAGGCGACCGCCGAGGCCCTGGGGCTGCGCAAGATCGGCGACACCACCGTCCAGCCCGACAACGAGGCGACCCGCGGCAAGATCAGCCACATCGGCTATCTGCTCCAGGTCACCGAGGAAAAGTGAGGAGGTGCGCGAAATGAATCTGCATGAACTTTCTCCCGCGCCCGGTTCCAACCCCAAGGCCTACCGCAAGGGCCGGGGCCACGGTTCCGGAAACGGCAAAACGGCCGGCCGCGGACACAAGGGCCAGTGGGCCCGTTCCGGCGGCGGCGTCCGCACCGGGTTTGAGGGCGGCCAGATGCCTCTGGTCCGCCGCATCCCGAAGCGCGGCTTCAACAATATCTTTGCAAAGCCTCTGGAGGCAATCAACGTCTCCGCCCTCGAGAAGTTCGAGGACGGCGCTACGGTCAACGTCTGCGACCTGCTGGAAAAGGGAATCCTCTCCAAGTGCGAGTACGGCTACAAGGTGCTGGGCAACGGCAACCTGACCAAGAAGCTGACGGTCCGTGCCTCCGCGTTCTCCGCCTCCGCCAAGGAGAAGATTGTTGCGGCAGGTGGAAAGTACGAGGTGGTCTAAGTGATCGAGACCATCCGCAACGCATGGAAGATCCCTGAGTTGCGCAAGAAGATCCTGTTCACCGTCTTCGCGCTGCTCATCTTCCGGCTGGGCTCCGTGGTGCCCGTGCCGTTTATCAACAGCGACCTGCTGGGCTCCACCCTGAATAGTATGGGCGGTATCTTCGCGCTGCTGGGCGCCATGAACGGCACCGCTTTCTCCATGGCGGCCGTCTTCGCCCTGGGCGTGCAGCCCTATATCAACAGCTCCATCATCATCCAGCTGCTCACCGTCGCCATCCCTGCTCTGGAGCGTCTCCAGAAGGACGGCGGCGAGGAGGGCCGGAAGAAGATCGCGGCCATCACCCGCTATACCACCGTGGCCATCGCGCTGATCCAGGGCTTCGGCTACTACACCCTCATCCGCACCACCAACTCCGGTGCTCTGCTGGATACCGGGTCCATCCCCGGCGTTTGGGCCGCCATCGTCATCGTGCTCTGCTTCACCGCAGGTTCCGCCTTTGTCATGTGGCTGGGCGAGCAGATCACCGAGTTCGGCATCGGCAACGGCATCTCCATCATCCTGTTCGCCGGTATCCTCTCCCGGGTGCCCAGCATGATCCTCACCCTGTACACCGGAATCAGCAACAATATCAATGGTGTCACTGGGGATAACGTGTTCAACCTGCCCTGGTGGGGCGCCATCCTGATCGTCATCGGCATGCTGGCCATTGTGGTGCTCATCGTGTTCATCACCAACGCCGAGCGCCGCATCCCCGTCCAGTACGCCAAGCGTGTGGTGGGCCGGAAGATGTACGGCGGTCAGTCCAGCCACATCCCCATGAAGGTGAACATGTCCGGCGTCATGCCCATCATCTTTGCCCAGGCCATCGCCTCCCTGCCGGCCACCATCGGCGCGTTCGTGCCGTCGGCCCAGGTGGAGGGCTCCGGCTGGAACACCTTCCTGAAGATCTTTGATACCGGCAGCATCTTCTATATCGTGGTGTACTTCCTGCTGATTCTGGGCTTCAGCTACTTCTACGCGACCATGCAGTTCAATCCCGTGGAGGTGGCCAATAATCTGAAGAAGAACGGCGGCTTCATCCCCGGCTTCCGTCCCGGCAAGCCTACCGCCGACTTCATCCACAAGGTGCTCAATAAGATCACCCTGTTCGGCGCCATCTATCTGGCCATCATCGCCATCGCGCCCATCATCACCGGCAATATCATCGGCGTCAGCAGCCTGGCCATCGGCGGCACCTCCATCATCATCGTGGTGGGCGTCGCGCTGGAGACCACCAAGGCCATGGAGGCCCAGATGCTCATGCGGCACTACAAGGGTTTCCTGGAGTAATGGAAGAAGGGGAAGGGTATGAAGATCATCCTGTTGGGCGCCCCTGGCGCCGGCAAGGGTACCCAGGCTGAGATCATCAGCCGGAAATTGGGCATCCCCACCATCTCGACCGGTAACATCCTGCGTGCCGCCGTGAAGAACGGCACCCCCGTGGGCAGGAAGGCCAAGGCCTTCATGGATGCGGGCAAACTGGTTCCTGACGACGTGATCCTGGGCATTGTGGAAGAGCGCCTGGCCCAGAGCGACTGCCAGAACGGCTATATCCTGGATGGAGTGCCCCGCACGATCGCTCAGGCCGAATTCCTGGAGAAGGACGGAGTCAAGTTCGACGTCGTGCTCTCCATTGAGATCTCCGACGGGGAGATCGTCAAGCGTATGGGCGGCCGCCGGGCCTGCCACGACTGCGGCGCCACGTACCACGTGGTCTCCGCGCCGCCCAAGGCGCAGGGCAAGTGCGACAAATGCGGCGGCGAGCTGCTGCTGCGCGACGACGACAAGCCCGAGACCGTCCAGCACCGCCTGGAGGTCTACCATGCGGAGACCGAACCCCTCAAGGACTTCTATGCCCAGCGGGGCATCCTCAAGCCGGTGGAGAACCAGCCCACCATCGAGGAGACCAACGTGCTGGTCATGAAGGCGTTGGAAGCGTGAGGATGGAAATGATCTCCCTGAAATCCCCGCGCGAGATCGAGCGGATGCGCCGGGCCGGGCGGCTGACCGCCCAGGCCCGGGCCCTGGCCGGCTCCATGGTGCGCCCCGGCGTATCCACCCTGGAGATCGACGCCGCCGTGCGAAAGTTCATCGAGGGACACGGCGCCAGGCCGTCTTTCCTCAATTACAACGGGTTTCCCGGCTCTGCCTGCATTTCCGTCAACGACGTGGTCATCCACGGCATCCCGGACCACCGGAAGCTGGAGGAGGGCGACATCGTCAGTGTGGACGTAGGCGCCTGCCTGGACGGTTTCCATGGCGACTGCGCGGCCACCTTCCCCTGCGGGCAGGTCAGCGATGAGGCCCTGCGTCTCATCCAGGTCACCGAGCAGAGCTTTTGGGAGGGCGTCCGGCTGGCCCGCTCCGGAAACCGGGTGTTCGACATCTCGCATGCTGTGCAGCAGTATGTAGAGCAAAACGGCTGCTCGGTGGTGCGGGACTTTGTGGGTCACGGCGTAGGTGCCAAGCTCCATGAACCCCCCGAGGTCCCCAATTTTGGCCCCGCAGGCCACGGCCCCCGGCTCCAGCCGGGGATGACCCTGGCGGTGGAGCCCATGGTGTGTGCCGGGGACTGGCGGGTCAAGGTGCTCAAGGACGGCTGGACCACGGTCACAGCGGACGGGAGCCTGGCCGCCCACTATGAGAACACCATTCTCATCACCGACGGGGAGCCGGAAGTGCTTACCGTCACAGGAGCGTGAGCATGGCGTACGAAAAGGCCCAGATCGTCCGTTCCCTGGCCGGGCACGACAAGGGGGATGTGTTCTGTATCTTGGATACAGAGGGCCCCTATCTGCTCCTGGCCGACGGGAAACGGCGGAAAACAGCCGCTCCCAAGCGCAAAAAGGCCGTCCATGTGGCTTGCGCGGGAGAATTTCACCACCCGGCCCTGGAGCGTATCCGGGCAGGAGAGGAAGCAGTTGACAGCGAGATCCGGAGGGCGCTGGCCGCTTTCCGAGCCGAGTCTAGGAGGGTATGACGCTTTGGCAAAAGACGACATGATCGAAGTGGAGGGCGTCGTGACCGAGTCCCTTCCCAACACCACGTTCCATGTGGACATCGGAAACGGCCATATCATTCTGGCGCACATCTCCGGCAAGCTGCGGATGAACTTTATCCGCATCCTGCCCGGTGACAAGGTGACGGTCCAGATGTCCCCCTACGATGTCACAAGAGGCCGGATCACCTGGAGAAGCAAGTGACCGGTCAACGGATCCAAAAGACCATCAACGACCGTCGCGGGATCGCGGGGCCTTGCCTCCGCCGCGGCGGGGCCATCAGGCTTACAGGAGGTTTGTAACATGAAAGTGAGACCGTCCGTGAAGCCCATGTGCGAGAAGTGCAAGATCATCAAGCGCAAGGGCAAGGTCATGGTAATTTGCGAAAACCCCAAGCATAAACAAAGACAAGGTTAACAGGAGGTGCTTGAAAGAGTATGGCACGTATTGCAGGCATTGACCTGCCGAAGGATAAGCGGGTCGAAATCGGCCTGACCTATATCTACGGCATTGGGCGCACCAGCGCCAATAAGATCCTGGCTGAGGCCGGCATCAACCCCGACACCCGCGTGAAGGACCTGACCGAGGCCGACGAGGCCAAGCTGCGTGAGATCATCGGCCACAGCTATACTGTGGAGGGCGACCTCCGCCGCGACGTGGCGATGGACATCAAGCGCCTGACCGAGATCGGCTGCTACCGTGGTATGCGCCACCGCAGGGGTCTGCCGGTGCGCGGACAGCGCAGCAAGACCAACGCGCGCACCCGTAAGGGGCCCAAGCGCACCGTCGCCAATAAGAAGAAGTAAGGGAGGGAGAAACACATGGCTACCGCTGCTACCAAGGGTAAGAAGGTTATCCGCAAGCGCCGTGAGCGCAAGAACGTTGAAAAGGGCCAGGTGCATATCCGCTCCTCCTTCAACAACACCATGGTCACTGTGACCGATATGGGCGGCAACGCCCTGTCCTGGGCCTCCTCCGGCGGCCTGGGCTTCCGCGGCTCCCGCAAGTCCACCCCCTTCGCCGCGCAGACCGCCGCCGAGACCGCCGCCAAGGCGGCCATGGAGCACGGCCTGAAGACCGTTGAGGTCTACGTGAAGGGGCCCGGCGCCGGCCGCGAGGCCGCCATCCGCGCGCTGCAGGCCGTGGGCCTGGAGGTCACCCTCATCAAGGACGTGACCCCCATCCCCCACAACGGCTGCCGTCCGCCCAAGCGCCGCCGCGTGTAATCTGAGAAGGAGGAAGAGCAAACTATGGCTAAGAATATGCAGCCCATTGTGAAGCGCTGCCGCGCTCTGGGCATTTCTCCCGCCGTCCTGGGTTACACCGAAAACAGCAAGCGGGAATCCATCCGCAACCCCGGCGCCCAGCGCCGCGGCAAGAAGAGCGAGTATGCCATGCAGCTGGCCGAGAAGCAGAAGGTCAAGTTCGTCTATGGCATGCTGGAGAAACAGTTCCACGCGTATTACCTGAAGGCCGCCCGTTCCAGCGGCAACACCGGTGAGGAGCTGCTGTCCATGCTGGAGCGCCGCCTGGATAACGTGGTGTTCCGTCTGGGCTTTGCCAACACCCGCCGTGAGGCCCGCCAGCTGGTCAACCACGGTCACTTTACCATCAACGGCAAGCGTGTGGATATTCCCTCCTACCTGGTCAAGCCCGGTGAGGTCATCGCTGTCTGCGAGAAGAGCCGGTCCACCAACCGCTTTAAGATGCTCAACGAGGGCAGCGCCGTGCACTCCACGCCCAAGTGGATCGAGAAGGCCGGCACCTTCGAGGGTAAGATCATTGCCAAGCCGGTGCGCGACGACATTGACTTCGACGTGGCCGAGCACCTGATCGTCGAGCTGTACTCCAAATAAATAAGAGCGTACCCTCGATTATTGGTGAGCTGTATAGGACGGCGGGCGCCTTGGCCCGCCGCCGCGAAAAGGAGGGTAACACATGGTAGAAATCGAGAAGCCCCGCATCGAATGTGTGGAGAACCCCGGCGATGGCTCCTACGGCAAGTACGTGGTCGAGCCTCTGGAGCGTGGCTACGGCACCACCCTGGGCAACTCCCTGCGCCGCATCCTGCTCTCGTCCCTGCCCGGCACGGCGGTTACGTCCATCAAGATCGCCGGCGTGCAGCATGAGTTTTCCACCATCCCCGGTGTGAAGGAGGACGTGACGGAGATCGTGCTCAACGTGAAGAGCATCATCGCCAAGCTTTACTCCGAGGGCGTGAAGACGGTCTATATCGAGGCCAGCGGGGAAGGCGAGGTCACTGCGGGCGACATCAAGGCCGACGGCGAAGTGGAGATCCTGAATCCGGAGCTGCACATCGCCACCCTGGGCCCTGACGCCAGCCTGAATATGGAACTGACCCTGTCCCACGGCCGCGGCTATGTGCCCGCCGACCGGAACAAGCCCGCCCAGACCATCATCGGGGTCATCCCGGTAGACTCGATCTACACGCCGGTGCGGAAGGTCAATTACACGGTGGAGAACACGCGTGTCAAGGACCTGACGGACTTCGACAAGCTGACCCTGGAGGTATGGACCAACGGTACCATCACCGCCCGGGACGCGGTGAGCCTCGGCGCCCGCATCCTCTGCGACCACTTTGTCCTCTTCACCGATCTCTCCGAGACCATGGGCAATAAGTCCACGGTGGTGGAGAAGGCGGAGGCTCAGCGGGATAAGGTGCTGGAGCTGACCATCGAGGAGCTGGACCTGTCGGTCCGTTCCTTCAACTGCCTCAAGCGTGCCAACATCAACACGGTGGAGGATCTGATCTCCAAGACCGAGGACGAGATGATGAAGGTGCGCAACCTGGGCCGCAAGAGCCTGGAAGAGGTCATCAACAAGCTGGCCATGATGGGCCTGCACCTGGCGGACGACGAGAACAACTAAAGAAGAGGCGGGCGGTCCGGGGGCATGTAACGTCCCCTCCCGGATCCACTGTACTCCCGCTTCGGGGGGAGACCCCTCAGGACGAATTTAAGCTGGAGTCCGCCGGGGAGGCGAGGCTCCGATAGGAGTGGAATCACATGTCCGGATATCGGAAGCTGGGCAAGACCAGCGATCAGCGCCGCGCCATGCTGCGCGCCATGACCACCTACCTGCTGGAGAACGGTCAGATCAAGACCACCGTCTCCCGTGCCAAGGAAGTTGCCCCTATGGCGGAGAAGATGATTACCCTGGCCAAGAAGGCCAACCTGGCCAATTACCGCCAGGCCCTGTCCTACCTGACCAAGGAGGACGTGGCCAAGAAGCTGTTCGATGAGATCGGCCCCAAGTATGCCGATCGTAACGGCGGCTATACCCGTGTGGTCCGCATTGGGCCCCGCCGGGGCGACGCGGCCGAGATGGCCATCGTTCAGCTGGTGTAAGGAGCGTTCCAAGGGCGCTTGCCCTTTGGATGGAACAAGCGGGGTCCGGCGCTGCCGGGCCCCGCTTGTTTACGCCTTGGGACGCAGGAGAGACGTCGGGCCGGAGAACGCACCGGGAATGGCTTGCATTTACAGGCGGGGTGTGGTATACTGCTACACAATCCATCATAAGGAGACGGTGAGCCCGCGTGGACGAACCTCCGCCGTGTCAGAACTACATAGCGTCCAATTGCATGGACAGCCATATCCATAAAAAGGGATAGGGCTGTCTTTTCCTGCGCAAAATTTGAAATAGAAATCGGAGTTGATGAGTTCCTCTATGGACAGTGCCAGTATCACTATGATTGCCGCTCTTGTATTTTTGGTGGTGATGTCAGCCTATTTCTCCGCCACAGAGACCGCCTTTTCCTCGCTCAACCGCGTCCGCATGAAAAGCAAGGCGGACGGAGGAAACCAGCGGGCCGCCCTGGCGCTCGAGCTGGAGGAGGATTATGACCGGCTGCTCTCCACCATCCTGATCGGCAACAACATCGTAAACATCACTGCTACCACGGTTTCCACGGTGCTCTTTACCAAGCTGCTGCCGGTATACGGCCCCACGGTGTCCACCGTGGTGCTGACCGTGATCATCCTGATCTTCGGCGAAATTTCTCCGAAGAGCCTGGCCAAGGAGAATGCGGAGGACTTCGCCATGTTCTCCGCCCCCATTCTCCGGGTGTTTATCGCCCTGCTGCGGCCGGTGAATTTCCTCTTCACCCAGTGGAAGCGTCTGCTGACGAAGCTGCTGCGCAAAAAGGCGGAAGACGGCATCACGGAGGAAGAGCTCATCACCATGGTGGATCAGGCCGAGGACGAGGGCGGGCTGGACCAGCATGAGAGCCAGCTCATCCGCGCTGCCATTGAGTTCAACGACCTGGAGGTGGAGGAGATCCTGACCCCCCGGGTGGACGTGGTGGCCGTGGAGGATACCGATTCCATGGATGAGATCGCCAGGACGTTCGCGGAGAATGGGTATTCCCGTCTGCCGGTGTATCACGAGGATATCGACGACATCGTGGGCGTCATCCATGAAAAAGACTTCCATGCCGCGCGCTACCATGGCCGGGAGGACGTGCAGGGAATCATCAGCCCGGTGCTCTATACCACGGGGAACACCAAGATCTCACATCTGCTGCGTATCCTCCAGCGGGAAAAGGCCCATATGGTCATCGTGGTGGACGAATACGGCGGGACCGAGGGCCTGGTGACCCTGGAGGACATCGTGGAGGAACTGGTGGGAGAGATCTGGGATGAACACGACGAGGTGATCGAGGAATTCAAAAAGCAGGCGGACGGCAGCTACCTCATCTCCTGCAGCGCGGATCTGACCGACCTGTTCGACCTCTTTTCCATCTCGGACGAGTGCGACGCCAACACCGTCTCCGGCTGGGTCATGGAGCAGGTAGGCCGGGTGCCCGAGGCGGGCGACCATTTCGTGGCCGACGGTCTGGATGTGACCGTCACCAAAGTGGATCACCGGCGGGTGCTGGAAATCAAGGTTGTGGTGCTTCCCGGGGAAGGCGCCTTTGAGCAGGAGAAAAAGCGTGACTGATCAGGCGCTCCGCCAGGCGGAGGGGGCGCTGTTCCTGCTGGGGGGCGGGACGGACCACCCGCCCCGCCACAGCGGGGAGCTCGATTTCCCGGATGCCCTTCTGGAGAAGGCCTGCGCCCTCTTCCAGACGCTGACTTGAAACAAAGCGCCCTCCGGCTCAATTGAACCGAACCAGTAAAAACGGACAATAGACAAAACGCCCCCTAATGTAGGAAAATGAAAGTACTACTGAACCACCCCAGATTGTGCTGTCCGCACAATCTGGGGCGGTTCATATGCCGCAGGGCGCTTTGTTATAGCAGGGAGGAACGGGTGCGCTCCCAATAGGCTGCCATGCTCTGCCCGGGCTGCCCAGTGACCTCATCGGCGAGGTAGGCGCGCAGCGGCTCCGGCGGCATCCAGGCCCGGGCGGCCTGCACATCGGAAAACTCCACTTCCGCATAAAAGAAACCGCTTTCGCGATCCCGGTCGACCTGATTGACCTCCAGGGTCAGGCCGCCGGGGAGGGGGTAGCGCCGCTGCTCCTTGCAGATCATAGGGTGCTCCAGCATGCCCTGAAGGCGGCGGTAACGCTCTGCATCCAGCTCCAGCTCGATCTCCTCCCGGCACAGGCCGCCCCTGCCCTTGAAGCAGAGCACATAACGCGTACCGCCCCCTGAGAAGGCCTCCGCGCGGATCCGGATCGCGGGGCGGGTGGAAAAATAGCCCTGCTCCATCGTCAGAACAGCGGCGGGCGTCCCGGAGGGCCAGCTCCGCACCCGCCAGCGGCGTTCGATCTCCATGGCGCTCCCCCCTTAAAAGGGCAGCGCCACGATGGCGGGCACCAGCAGGGGTACCGCCAGGGAGAGCACAACGCCGGAGGTAAAGGAGTAAATGGCGATGCGCTCATGAGTGGCGCCCACGACCACGGGCAGCACCGTGTCCATGGCCGCCGCGCCGGGGAGCGCGGCGCATTCCACATAGCCTAAGTACTTGGCCACAAAGGGGATGGCAATGATGGAGAAGATCTCGCGCATGACGTTGGACAGGAAGGCCACGGCGGAGACCGACAGGGAATAGGGAGCCAGCAGGGTGGGCGCCAGGGAATACCACCCGAACCCGGCGGAGGCCGCCATGGCGTCCTTTATCCCAAGGGGAAGGAAGAGCCCGGCCAGGGCGGCGCAGCCCAGCGTGCCCGCCGCCACAGCCACCGGAACCAGCAGCACCTTGAGACCGGCGGCTTTGATATCGGCCAGCATGGTGCCCTGCCGGCCCATATCCATGCCGACCAGAAAGAGCAGCAGGTACAGGCCGAAGTCGATGACCCTGCCGCAGTAGGCCACCATACGGTCCGGGATCACGAAGTAACCCGCCAGCATGCCCAAGGCCACGGCCAGGACGATCCATTTGGTCAGGGAGTTGTCCGCTTTTCCGCCGGAGCCTTCGGTTTCTTCCGCCTCCTGCGCACTGCCCTGGGGCAGGCCGTAACGGTCCAGATGGAACACAAAGCGCCGCAGCAGGTACAGGCACAGAAGGGAGCCTGCCATCGCCAGCACGGTGATGAGCAGGGCGGCCAGACCGATCTGTCCCAGGGAGGAGATGACCTCGTCGTTGGCGCCCAGCTTCACGCCCAGAGAGACGATCAGGATCATCAGCGCCAGGAATTGCAGCTTGCCCAGCCAGGGCATGGGACGGCTGCGGACGGCCCTGCGGGAGCCGATGACCGCGCCGACCGCCACCAGACCGATATAGATCGCCAGATTCAGAAGGGTGCCAAGCGTGGTGCCCATGTCATTCATCCTTTTTCCATTGAAATTGAAGAGCCGGGCGGTGGGGTCCACCGCCCGGCTCTTGTATTTTAGCAGGTTCCACGGAGAAAGTCCACCCCGGCGAAGCGGTTGTGCATCAGATCCTGCAGACGCAGCGCATGAGCCGAGCGGGAGGACATCACTTGATGCACTTGCGCTCCACTTCGTCCTGGAGCAGGGCGAGAAAGTCGGATTGGCTCATGGCGCCCAGATCCTCACCGGAGCGGTGCCGGACCGAGACGGTCTGATGCTCCATGTCCCGGTCGCCCACCACCAGCATATAGGGGACCTTCTCCAGGGTGGCCTCGCGGATCTTTTTGCCGATCTTCTCGTTGCGGTAGTCCGCCGTTGCGCGGAGACCCTCGCCCTCCAAGCGGCGGGCTACCTCGGCGGCGTAATCGCAGGCGCGGTCGGTGACCGGCAGGACACGGACCTGCTCGGGGGCCATCCAGGCGGGCAGAGCGCCGGCGTACTCCTCGATCAGATAGGCCAGGGTGCGTTCGTAGCAGCCCAGGCTGGTGCGGTGAATGATATAAGGGGTCTTCTTTTGGCCGTCGGCGTCGGTGTACTCCATGCCGAACTGCTTGGCCAGAAGCATGTCGATCTGGATGGTGACCAGGGTGTCCTCCTTACCGTAGACATTCCGGTACTGGATGTCCAGCTTGGGACCGTAGAAGGCGGCCTCGTCGATACCGATGGTGTACGTCACGTCCAGATCGTCCAGGATTTTCGCCATGGTGGCCTGGGCCAGCTCCCACTGCTCGGCGGTGCCCTCGTACTTGTTGTTGGGGTTAGCAGGGTCCCACTGGGAGAAGCGGAAGGTACACTTGTCCAGCAGGCCCACGGTGCCCAGGCAGTACTTGGCCAGGTCCAGACAGCCCTTGAACTCCTCTTCCAGCTGCTCAGGGCGGAGGACCAGATGGCCCTCGGAAATGGTGAACTGACGCACACGGATCAGGCCGTGCATCTCGCCCGAGTCCTCGTTACGGAAAAGGGTAGAGGTCTCCCCCAGGCGCATGGGAAGGTCGCGGTAGGAGCGGGCGCGGTTCAGGTAGACCTGGTACTGGAAGGGACAGGTCATGGGGCGCAGGGCAAAGCACTCGCGGGTCTCGTCATGGGGGTCGCCCAGGACGAACATGCCGTCCAGATAGTGATCCCAGTGACCGGAGATCTTATAGAGATCGCTCTTGGCCATCAAAGGGGTCTTGGTCAGCAGGTAGCCCCGCTTCTGCTCCTCGTCCTCCACCCAGCGCTGCAGGACCTGGATGACCCGGGCACCCTTCGGCAGCATGACGGGCAGACCCTGGCCGATCACGTCCACAGTGGTGAAGTACTCCAACTCACGGCCCAGCTTGTTGTGGTCCCGTTTCAAAGCCTCTTCCCGCTTGGCCACCCAGGCGTCCAGCTCGTCCTTCTTGGGGAAGGCGATGCCGTAGATGCGCTGAAGTTGTTTGCGGCTGGAGTCGCCCCGCCAGTAGGCGGCGTTGCAGGCGGTGAGCTTGATGCCGTTGCCCTTTACGCGGCCGGTGGAGTCCAGGTGGGGCCCGGCGCACAGGTCGGTGAAATCGCCCTGCCTGTAGAAGGAGATGACCGCGTCCTCAGGCAGGTCGCGGATCAGCTCCACCTTGTAGGGCTCGTCCTTCTCCTCCATAAAGGCCAGCGCGTCCGCCCGGGGCAGCTCGAAGCGCTCCAGCTTCAGTTTTTCCTTGCAGATCTTGCGCATTTCAGCCTCCAGCTCCTCCAGCTGGGACTCGGAAAAGGGTTCGGGGGTATCAAAATCGTAGTAGAAACCATTGTCGATGGCCGGGCCGATGGCCAGCTTCACATCAGGGTGCAGGCGCTTCATGGCCTGGGCCAGAATGTGAGAGCAGGTGTGCCAGTAGGTCTTGCGGTAGGTTTCATGTTCAAAAGTATACTGGTTGTTTTCTTCTGCCATAATAATTCCTCCTCGTATTGGGGCACAGGCAAATAAAAATGCTTCACCCCTGACCTCAGGGGTGAAGCATTCCAATACTCCACGGTTCCACCCTGCTTGCGGCTGAAGACAGCCGCCGCTTCGTTGCCGCTGTAACGGGCGCACCCGGCCCATTTACTTGGCGCAGAGCCTGCGTTCGGGCAGGCGCCGGGCCGTTCATGGGCGGCTCAGGGGTGGTTAAACGCTGTCCGTGTCCCGGAAACGCTTTCAGCCTTGGCGCTTCCTCTCTGGCGGGCGGAACAGGGTCTTGTCCCCATCACAGCCTTGCTTGCGCAGTTACTATATCACCCGCCGGGCCGGTTGTCAAGAGGGGGAGGGCGCGGCGGCGGCAATCGCGTCCAGCAAGGAGCGGCGGCAGGCGGAGGCGTCCGCCCCCGGCGCACGCAGGCCGGACAGATAGGTCAGCGCTTCCTGCCACATGGCCGCGGAGAAGTCGCCGGCCGGAGTCCGCACAAGCGCGTCTTGGAGCGCCGGAGCCAGCAACGGGTCGCGCAGATCGGACAGGCAGGCGACGCCCGTCAGCACGGCCAGATGATCCAACAGATCGCAGGATGGGGCGTGCATAGTAAAACTCCTCGAATTTAGAGATATAAGTGTATAATCGTATTAAAAAGCGCATAAAATACCATGTCAAGTGTAAAAAACACTCTTGGATTATTCTTTGAACCGTAAGAGACTACTAAAATAAGAAAAAAGAGGTGATAAGGATGGGCTTGGATTATCAGCAGATCGGACAGCGGATCGCGGTCCGGCGCAGGGCGCTGGGGCTGCGGCAGACACAGGTATGCGAGCGGTGCGATATCAACAGCAATTACCTTTCCAATATCGAGCGGGCCAGGTCCATCCCCAGCCTGGAGGTCTTCATGCGCATCTGCGCGGCGCTGGATGCCACGCCGGACGAATTTTTAGTGGGGACCGCCCGCAGCGAGGAGAACGAAACCTGGAGGGATGTATCCGAACTGCTGCGGGGACTGGACGGAAAGCGGCTGGAACTGGCGAAAAACTTTCTCTGCTGGCTGCGGGAGCAGGAGCTGTAGGGGAGAGGCCGGCAAGCCCCGCCGCAGGCCCGATATTTACAGTTTATTCACAAAGAAGACACGAATTGGCCTTATTTACAAGGTATGATACAGACAGATTCAGAAATGAATCACAAAGACCATCCTCCCAAACCAATTCCTCTCTTATCCCTCTCCAACACCTTTGCAAAAACACAACACACACCCGAAAAGCCCCGGCCGGAAGGCCGGGGCTTTTCGGTGCCGTCAGGGGAAGTTCCCGAAAAAAATACCGGCCCCTATCTGGACGGGCGCTACGGTATCCTGGACTATCTGCTCCGGCAGAAGCAGCGCGGGCGCATCCGGGCACCTGGGGTTTTCCGCCCACGGCAGTTATGCGGCGATGGAGCGTTTTTTGGACGCCTATGGGCAGCGCATGGAGTTCGGACAGATACAGCTTATGGTCCTTTCAGGACGCCAAAGCGAAGGGGGAACTGCTCCGGCAGCGCCAGATCCCCATCTGGATGATGGAGCCCCTGCGGGGCGGGCGGCTGGCTGCCCTGTCCCAGGAGGAAGACGGCGCGCCTCTGCGGGGGTTGCGGAGCGGCACGGGTGCGGCGGGAACGTTTTTCAAGGGGGGAGGCGTTGCAATCCGCGGCGTTTTGGGGTATCATAGTCCTGTTGCAAAAGCTGGGATCCGTTCAATAAGGAGGCGCTGACGATGCGCGATGGATTTATTAAGGTGGCGGCAGGTACGCCCAAAATTCGGGTAGCCGACTGCCGTTTTAACGCCGAGCAGGTCTTTACCCTGATGCGGGAGGCCGCCCGGCAGGGGGTGCGGGTGCTGGCGCTGCCCGAGCTGTGCCTGACGGGGTATACCTGCGCCGATCTGTTCCTGCAGGACACCCTGCTGCGGGGTGCGGAGGAGGGGCTGGCCACCGTTCTGGAGGCCACCAAAAACCTGGATATGGTCACAGCCCTGGGCCTGCCGGTGCGGCACCAGGGCAAGCTCTATAACTGCGCCGCGGTGATCCACCGGGGCGAGATCCTGGCAGTCGTCCCCAAGACGCACCTGCCCAACTACGGAGAGTTCTACGAAAGACGCTGGTTTGAGCCCGGCGGGCCCTCGGACCGGCTGTTTTCCCTCTGCGGTCAGGAGGTCTTTTTCGGCGCCGATGTGATCTTCCCCTGTGAAAGCATGCCGGGGCTTGTCCTGGGGGTGGAGATCTGCGAGGACCTGTGGGCGCCTGAGCCGCCCTCCCAGGCACTGGCGCGGGCGGGCGCCACCCTGCTGCTGAACCTGTCCGCCAGCGACGAGACGGTGGGAAAGGACGCCTACCGGCGTTCCCTGGTGACCGGGCAGTCCGCCCGGCTGGTGTGCGGCTATGTCTATGCCGACGCGGGGGAGGGCGAGTCCTCCACCGACCTGGTCTTCGCCGGGCATGATCTGATCGCGGAAAACGGCGCGCTGCTGAACGAGCGGCGCTTTACCACCGGCCTGACGGTCAGCGAGATCGACGTGGATAAGCTCTGCTGCGAGCGGCGGCGGATGACCACGTTCCCCGGCGCGGGGGAGGGGAGGTTCGTGTCCGTCGGGTTTGCGCTGGAGCCTGCCACCACAACGCTGACCCGTTATATCTCCCCCACGCCGTTTCTCCCGGAGGACGCCCGTGACCGGGCCGGCCGCTGCGGCGAGATCCTGCGCATCGCCGCACTGGGGCTGAAGCAGCGGCTGGAGCACACCGGGGCCAAGACCGCCGTGGTGGGACTCTCCGGCGGGCTGGACAGCACCCTGGCGGTCCTGATCACCGGGATCGCCATGGGGCTGCTGGAGCGTCCGGCCAGCGATATCATCGCCGTCACCATGCCCTGTTTCGGTACCACCGACCGCACCCGGGACAACGCCGTGGAGCTGGCTCAGCGCCTGGGGGCTACCCTGCGGCGCATCGACATCGGCTCTTCCGTGAAGAGCCACTTCCGGGATATTGGCCAGTCCATGGAGGATCACGACGTGACCTTTGAGAACGGCCAGGCCCGGGAGCGCACCCAGGTGCTCATGGACATCGCCAACCAGACCGGCGGCATCGTGGTGGGTACCGGAGACCTCAGCGAACTGGCCCTGGGCTGGGCCACTTATAACGGCGACCACATGAGCATGTACGGGGTAAACGCCTCCATTCCCAAGACGCTGGTGCGCCACCTGGTGGCTTTCGTGGCCGGGGACAAGGCCGCCGAGGATGAGGCGCTCTCCCATGTGCTGGAGGATATCCTGGACACCCCCGTCTCCCCGGAGCTGCTGCCCGCCATCGAGGGCAGGATCAGCCAGAAGACTGAGGACCTGGTGGGCCCCTACGAGCTGCATGATTTCTTCCTCTATTACGCCGTGCGCTGGGCCTTCCCGCCCCGCAAGGTGCTGCGCCTGGCGGAGCATGCCTTTGGCCGCTGCTATGACCGGGCCACGATCCTCAAGTGGCTCAAGACCTTTTACCGGCGCTTTTTTGCCCAGCAGTTCAAGCGTTCCTGCCTGCCCGACGGCCCCAAGGTGGGGTCCGTAACGCTGAGCCCCCGGGGCGATTGGCGGATGCCCAGCGATGCGGCGGCCGCGCTGTGGTTGGACGCCCTGGAGGAGCTGGCCTGATGAACCTCCATCCGGACTTGTTCCTCACCTTTGCCGGGGTGGGCGTGTGTATCCCCGGTGCGCACCGTGCGCACCGGGGGACCCCGACAGGAGATTTTGCGTCAGGCGGAAGTGAATTCCGCCTGACTTCGCGGCCGGCGCCGCGCCCCGCTGTGCGGGGCCCCCGTACACACCCGGGGAGCGGGAGAGGAGATGAGGTAAAATGAATCTCTATCTGGACTTGTTCCTCACCTTTGCCAGGGTGGGCGTGTGTACGTTTGGCGGCGGCTACGCCATGCTGCCCATACTCCAGCGGGAGATCGTGGAGAAAAAAGAATGGGCCACCGAGGCGGAGCTTACCGACTACTTTGCCATCGGTCAGTGTACGCCCGGCGTGATCGCCGTCAATACCGCCACGTTTGTGGGGCAGAAGCAGAAAAGCATCCCCGGCGGTATCGTGGCGACCCTGGGACTGGTGTTCCCCTCCATCGTGATCATTTTGGTGATCGCGGCTTTTTTGCAGAGCTTCGCCGACCTGCCTGTGGTGATCCATGCCTTTGCGGGAGTACGGGCCTGCGTATGTGCGCTGATCCTTTCCAGCGTGCTCAAGCTGCGGAAGAGCTCCCTGGTGGACGGGCCTACCGCCGTTATCTTTGCAGTGGTTCTGGTGCTGGCGGTCATCGGGAATTTCATCGCCTTCGACGGGAATACGCCCTTGGGCGCGCTGCTCAACTTCCTGCTCTCCCCGGTGGTCCTGGTCGTGGCCGCCGGTGTGGCCGGACTGTGCATCCGGGGGGCGAAGGGGGCGCTGAACGCATGATCTATCTGCGCCTGTTTTACGAGTTTTTCAAGGTGGGCCTCTTTTCCGTCGGGGGCGGTCTGGCCACCATCCCCTTCCTCAGTGATATCGGCAGCCGCACCGGCTGGTTTACCCCCGGCGATCTGGCCAACATGATCGCCATTTCCGAGTCCACACCCGGTCCCCTGGGGGTGAATATGGCCACTTATGTGGGCTTTCACGTGGGCGGCGTGCCCGGCGGTGTGATCGCTACGCTGGGACTGGTCTGCCCCGCGATCGCTATCATCGCCCTCATCGCAGGCTTCCTGAAAAAATTCCGGGAAAGCCGCGCAGTGGACGCGGTCTTTTACGGACTGAGGCCCGCGTCCACCGCCCTCATCGCCGCCGCGCTGATCCAGGTGTGCTCCATCGCGCTCATGTTCCACCCGGCGACCGGCCCGGAGCAGGGTGCGTCCGCTCAGGGGTTCTACTGGCCCGCCATCCTCCTGGCGGCGGCGGTGTTTCTCTGCCTGCAGCTCAAGCCGCTGAAGAAACTCCATCCCATTGTATTCATCGCCCTGTCCGCTGCGGCGGGTATCGTGTTTCAGATGTAACTGCGCACGGCGCGAAAAGAAGGGCCCGGACAAGTCGTCCGGGCCCTTCTTTTCGCGCTTAGGTCTCGGGGCTGGCCACCAGGAAGAGGCAGTCGCTGCCGCCCTCTTCCGCGGGGAAGGCGCCGTACATGGAAAAGTTGTACAGGAAACGTTCCGCCATGAGCACGCCGTAGCCGTCCTGACAGTGGTCGGTGGTGTCATAGGGATCGGCCACGATAAACACGTCGTCCTGCTCGGTCTCGGTGCCCATGGTATCGTAGCCGATGATGACCTGCCAGTGTCCGCCCCAGTCGTTCCAGCAGACCATGACCGGCTTGCCCTCGGCCAGCCAGCCCTGAATGGTATCCATCCAGACCTCCTCCGCCGGGGCCGCGTAATCCAGGGTGGTAGTGTATGTAAAGCCGCCTACGCCGTCGAACAGGTCCATGGCCTGCTTCAGCGTGGTGCCGGGATATCCCTCCAGCGCGGTGCCGTCCAGAGAGTGGCGCAGCGCGGAGAGCGTCTCCTCGTTCCAGCCGTCCAGCCGGTCGTACCAATTGAGCACCATCAGGGCGCTGGTGACGCCGCAGGCCCATTCGCTGGTCTGCTGCATGGTCTCAAAGCCGGTGAGGATGGTGCGCGTATCGCTGGACTGCATATGGTAGTAGTCCGGATGGGCAAAGTAAGGGGAATCCGGGTGGTCGCCCAGCCGCTCCACGGAGTCGGCGCCGTCCTCGGGGGAGAGGTCGACCGCGTAGGGGATCTTCATCTCGTCGGAAAAGGCGCCGGCCGCTGCCGACGCAGTTGGTGTGGCATCCACAGGGGATGCTTGGGCCGCCCCAGTCGGCTGGACCCCTCCACCGGCGGTTTCGCCGCTGCATCCGGCCAAAAGGCCGGCGGCCAGTGTGAGGGTCAGCGCCAGAGTGACTGCTTGTTTCATTTCTCGATCTCCTTTAAAATCCGATTTCCCGCCGGCTTGCGGCGGGCTGATTGCATTATAAAGGCGAGAGGCTGGCGGCGCAATGCACAGTTTTGCCACTCTTTTCTAAAACGTTCGGGTAAAGGATAGAAGATTTGACAAAGCTGGGCCTCTCCCAAACGGGAGAGGCCCAGCTTTGCCGAACAAGCTCCGCAGAGGCTGCGCCCGTAGGATGCAGCGCACGCGAAGAAGTGGCCATGCCGCTCAGTCCGCCAGAAGACAGCGCTCATTGCGGTCGACATAGTGGGCGTCCGCCCGGACCGTCAGGTCCCGCGGACCCGGTCCGTCAGGCAGGTAAAACCGGATGCCTGTCAACAGCAGGTCCCGGGGGAACGGACTGTGGTGGGGCGGCAGGGTAATCATCCGTACGCCCCGGCAGGCGTCCCCTTCCAGCAGCTCCAACTCCAGCGCCACCCGGCGCTCGGGAAGCAGACCCTCCAGGCGGAGGGAGCACTCCAGGATCTGCCCCCCGCCGTCAGGCCGCAGCACGCCCAAATCGGCGGTCATCAGCCCGCCGTTGAGCTCCAGCCGGCGTTCCAGCATATGCCTCACCCCCATAAAAGTCCATAGGGCAGGCCCCGAAAGGCCTGCCCTATGTAATAATGGAACACGAGGGGAGGGGGCCATACCATCCTATGCTCAGCGGGTCTGGCCGGTGCCGTAGATGATATACTTGCTGGAGGTCAGCTCCTCCAGCCCCATGGGGCCCCGCGCGTGCATCTTTTGGGTGGAAATGCCGATCTCGGCGCCCAGGCCGAACTCAAAGCCGTCGGTGAAGCGGGTGGAGGCGTTGACGTATACCGCCGCTGCGTCCACCGTATCCAGAAAACGCTGGGCGGCAAAGTAGTCGCGGGTGACGATGGCTTCGGAGTGACCGGTGCCGTGGGCGCTGATGAAGTCCACCGCCTCTTCAAAGCCGGAGACCACCTTCACCGCCAGAATATAATCGCCGAATTCCGTATCCCAGTCCGCAGGGGAAGCGGGCGTTACAAAGTCTCCCAGGATATCCCGGGTCAGCGGGCAGCCGCGGATCGCCACGTTCCTGCTCTGCAGGAGCTGCCAGGCCATGGGCAGAAAGTCCCGGGCCACCGCCCGGTCCACCAGCAGGCATTCCGCGGCGTTGCACACCGAGGGGCGGGAGCACTTGGCGTTATAAAGAATGCGGGCGGCCATGTCCAGATCCGCCTGGGCGTGCACGTATACATGGCATACTCCCACGCCGGTCTGGATCACCGGCACCCGGGCGTTTTCCACCACGCTGCGGATGAGCCCCGCGCCGCCCCGGGGGATCAGCACGTCCAGATACGCCGTCAGATGCATCAGCTCGTTGGCGCTGTCCCGGCTGGTGTCCTCCACCAGCGCGATGCAGTCCCGGGGCAGTCCGACGTGCTCCAGCGCGTCCCGCATGACGGAAATAAGGGCCTTGTTGGAGTGGAAGGCCTCCCTGCCGCCCCGGAGGAGGACGGAATTGCCCGACTTCAGACACAGGGCGGCGGCGTCCACCGTGACGTTGGGCCGGGCCTCGTAGATGATGCCGATGACGCCCAGAGGCACCCGGCGCTTGCCGATGACGAGCCCGTTGGGACGCTGGTCCATTTTTGTCACCGTGCCGATGGGGTCCGGCAGAGCGCAGACCTGCCGCACCCCTTCCACGATGCCGCGGATGCGCCCTTCGTCCAGGGCCAGCCGATCCTGAAGGGCCGGACGCATGCCGCTGTTCCGGGCCTCGGCCAGATCCAGCGCGTTGGCGGAGAGGATTTCCTCCTGCCGGGCCGCAAGGCTCCGGGCGATGGCTTCCAAGGCCGCGTTCTTTTTGGCGGTGCCGGCGGCCGCCAGGACCCGCTCGGCATTCTTGGCGGCCAGGCCCTGGGTCTCCAGTGTGGTCATGTCAATTCCCTCCTTTTGCACCGGCGGGGGCCGCAAAACGCGTACCCACGTCCCTGCCGGATACGATATCATAAATGGCTTCCATATTCTGCCCATTTGCAATGACCATGTCGATCCCGGCGTCCATTGCCACCTGGGCGGCGTTGAGCTTGGTGACCATGCCGCCGGTGCCACGCCAGGTGCCGGTGCCGCCCGCCATGGCCCGCAGCTGAGGTGTGATGGCGTCCACCCGGTGGATGAGCCGCGCGTCCGGATGGGTGCGGGGGTCGGCGTCGTACAGCCCGTCGATGTCGGAGAGCAGGATAAGCAGATCGGCCCCGCACAGGCGGGCCACGATGGCGGACAGGGTGTCGTTGTCGCCCAGCACCTTGCACTTGCCGGTCTCGATCTCCGCCGAAGAGACCGAGTCGTTTTCGTTGACCACGGGGATCACGCCCAGCTCCAGCAGCGCTTCGAACGTATTGTGCAGGTGCGCCGACCGGACGGGGGCGTCCACATCCTCGCCGGTCAGCAGGATCTGAGCCACGGTGCGGTTATACTCGGAAAAAAGCTTGTCGTAGACGTGCATCATCATGCACTGGCCCACAGCGGCCACGGCCTGCTTCCCGCGCAGCTCGTCCGGGCGCTGCTCCAGACGCAGCTTCCGGGTGCCGATGGCGATGGCGCCGGAGGAGACCAGGACGATTTCGTGACCCATGCCCTTCAGGTCGGACAGAACCCGGGCCAGGTGATCCATATTGTGTAAATTCAGACTTCCGGTGTCCCGCGTCAGAGTGGAAGTGCCCACCTTGACCACGATACGCCGGGGCAAAAGACCTTGCTCCACGTGCATCACGCTCCCAGATGCCTATCATATCACAAATGATAAGCGCGATAAAGTGTAAAAGTAAAAAAACAGTCATTTCAGTGATTCCATAAAGAAAACCGAGCGTTTTAGTACATTTTAACGGTTTTACGGTTGAAATCCGCTCCGTTTTGGAGTACAATAAGCCCCGCTGATCATTTGAAGAGGGCTGCGAGGTGGGAAAATGCTCAATATTGTGCTTTTTGAGCCGGAAATCCCACAAAATACGGGGAATATTGCAAGAACCTGTGCGGTGACCGGGATCCGTCTTCACCTGATCCGGCCGCTGGGCTTTGATATCAGCGATAAGGCGGTCAAGCGTGCGGGGCTGGATTACTGGCATCTGGTGGACCTGCACGTGTACGACGGCCTGGAGGACTTTTTTCAAAAGACCGGCGCCCAGGATATCTGGCTGGCCAGCAGCAAGGCCCCGCGGCCCTACACGCAGGCGGCCTTCCGGGACGGGTGCTACCTGATCTTCGGCAAGGAGACCGCCGGGCTGCCCCCGGAATTTCGAGAGCGCTACCGGGAGCGCTGTATCCGCATCCCCATCCGGGCGCAGGCCCGGTGTCTGAACCTCTCGAACTCAGCGGCGATTCTGGCGTATGAAGCGCTGAGGCAGTTGGACTTCCCCGGGCTGACGGGCCGCGGCGAGATGGGGGAGGGCCGTTGAATCCCCGCCGGCGGGGCGCAAGCTGCACTCAGCCGAGGCAGATCAAATCAGTGGGGCCCCTGCAGGGCGGCGCTCTGCGGGGCGGAGATGAAAGGAGATTCTTGAGATGAATTACCACAAGAAAACGGTCAAGGATATCGACGTGGCGGGGAAAAAAGTCCTGCTGCGCTGCGATTTTAACGTGCCCCAGGACAAGACCACCGGCGCCATTACCGACGATAAGCGCATCGTGGCCGCCCTGCCCACCATAAAATACCTGCTGGAGCAGAATGCGGCGGTCATCGCCTGCTCCCACCTGGGCAAACCCAAGGAGGGGCCCGATCCCAAGTTCAGCCTGGCCCCGGTGGCCAAGCGCCTGAGCGAGCTGCTGGGCAAGCCGGTCATCATGGCCGCCGACGTGGTGGGCCCAGACGCCGCCGCCAAGGCCGCCGCCCTGAAAAACGGCGAGATTATGCTGCTGGAGAACACCCGTTTTGAGAAGGGCGAGACCAAAAACGACCCCGAGCTGGCCCGGAAACTGGCCGATATGGCCCAGGTCTACGTCTCCGACGCGTTTGGCTCCGTGCACCGCGCCCACGCTTCCACCGCCGGTGTGGCGGCTTATCTGCCCGCCGTATCCGGGTTCCTGATCGCCAAGGAACTGGAGATCATGGGCGGCGCATTGGCCGATCCCAAGCGGCCCCTGGTGGCCATTCTGGGCGGCGCCAAGGTCTCCTCCAAGATCGGCGTCATCAACAACCTGCTGGACATTGCCGACACCATCATCGTGGGCGGCGGCATGACTTATACCTTTATCAAGGCCATGGGCGGCACGGTGGGCACCTCCCTGCTGGAGGACGACTGGCTGGACTACTGCAAGGAGATGATGGCCAAGGCAAAGGAGAAGGGAGTCAAACTCCTGCTCCCGGTGGATACCGTCTGTGCCGACGCGTTTTCCGCCGACGCCAAGCCGGAACTGGTGGACACCATGAAGATCCCCGACGGGCGCATGGGCATGGATATCGGACCGAAGACCATCCAGCAGTTCTCCGACGCGGTGAAGGACGCGGGCACCGTGATCTGGAACGGCCCCATGGGCGTGTTCGAGTTCCCCGCCTTTGCCGAGGGCACCCGGGCCATCGCCAAGGCGCTGGCCGCCACCCATGCCATCACCATCGTCGGCGGCGGCGACTCTGCGGCGGCCGTGGCCCAGCTGGGCTACGCCGACCAGATGACCCACATCTCCACCGGCGGCGGCGCTTCCCTGGAGTTCCTGGAGGGCAAGGAGCTGCCCGGCGTGGCGTGCCTGCTGGATCAATAAGAAGCACGCCGCGGCGGCCGCTTGCCGCCCGCATTATGGATCGAAATGAAAGGACTGAATCATTGAAATGAACCGCCGCTATCGCAAGACCATCATCGCCGGCAACTGGAAGATGAATAAGACCCTCTCCGAGACGAAGGCCTTTGCCGAGGAGCTCAAGAATCTGCTGGGCAAGCCCAAGTGGTG
This sequence comes from Flavonifractor sp. DFI.6.63, assembly GCF_024462255.1. Taxonomy (NCBI): domain Bacteria; kingdom Bacillati; phylum Bacillota; class Clostridia; order Eubacteriales; family Oscillospiraceae; genus Flavonifractor; species Flavonifractor sp. DFI.6.63. Next base: position 45,031 of record NZ_JANGBE010000029.1, read on the forward strand.
CGAGGTCGTCCTGTGCGTGCCCTATGTGAACATCCCCTCCGCGGTCCGCCTGTTCAAGGATTGCCGCGTGTCCGTCGGCGCGGAGAATTGCCACTATGAGTCCCATGGCGCCTACACCGGCGAGGTGTCCGCCGAGATGCTCAAGGAAGTGGGCGTCAAGTATGTCATCATTGGACACTCTGAACGCCGCCAGTACTATAACGAGACCGACTTCACCGTCAATAAGAAGGTCCACGCGGCCCTTGAGGCGGGATTGTACCCCATCGTCTGCGTGGGCGAGAGCCTGGAGCAGCGGGAGCTGGGCGTGACCATGGACCTGATCGCCTATCAGGTCAAGGCCGCCCTGGCAGGCGTGCCCGCCGATAAGATGCGCCATGTGGTCATCGCCTATGAGCCCCTGTGGGCCATCGGGACCGGCCGTACCGCCACCGCCGAGCAGGCCGGCGAGGTGTGCGAGGGCATCCGCACCATCGTCCGCAAGCTCTACGGAGCCCGTGTGGCACGTTCCGTTACCATCCAGTACGGCGGCTCCATGAACCCCAAAAACGCCGCGGAACTGCTTGCCCAGCCCGACGTGGACGGCGGCTTGATTGGCGGCGCGGCGCTGAAGGCGCCTGATTTTGTGGAGATCGTGAACGCAGCGAATCAGGAGTAAACGCCTCTCCTGAGCCGTCCCCCTGCCCGCATAGCCGGAAGGCGCGCACAAGCGTTTGCGCAGCAAACCTTGCCGCGGGACCGATTCGCCTGGTCCGGGGAAGGCTGTGCCGTGGCCCCCGGTAAAGCGAAGCTTTGTTGGGGCGCACGGCGGCGGACGGAAAACGTACCCCGCTCTGAACAATAGATTCGAGGTTTTTTATGAGTAAAACACCGACGACCCTGATCATCATGGATGGCTACGGCCTGCGTGAGCAGCAGCAGGGCAACGCCATCGCCAACGCAAAAAAACCCCATCTGGACAAAATCTTTCAAGAGAACCCCTGCTGCCGTCTGTCCGCCTCCGGACTGGATGTGGGCCTGCCCGAGGGGCAGATGGGCAACTCGGAGGTGGGCCATACCAATATCGGCGCGGGCCGGGTGGTATTTCAGGACCTGCCCCGGATCAGCCGCGCCATTGAGGACGGGTCCTTCTTCCGGAACGAGGCCTACCTGGAGGCCATGGACGACTGCCGGGAGCGGGGAAGCGCCCTGCATCTGATGGGCCTTTTGTCCGACGGCGGCGTCCACAGCCATAACACCCACCTGTACGCCCTGCTGAAGATGGCCGGGGAGCGGGGACTGGAGAAGGTCTACGTCCACTGTTTCCTGGATGGACGGGATGTGCCGCCTTCTTCCGGCAAGGGCTTCGTAGAAGCACTGGCGGACAAGTGCGCCGAGCTTGGCGTGGGGAAGATCGCCACCGTTATGGGACGCTATTACGCCATGGACCGGGATAAGCGCTGGGACCGGGTACAGCGGGCTTATGACGCCATGACGCTGGGCGAGGGGATACAGAACCCCGATCCGGCGGACGCGGTACAAGCCTCCTATGACGCCGGGATTACCGACGAGTTTGTGGAGCCGGTGGTCTGCGACAAGGCCGGCCGGGTGCGGGAGGGGGACTCGATCATCTTCCTCAACTTCCGCCCGGATCGGGCCCGGGAGATCACCCGCTGTTTCGTGGACCCCGCCTTTACCGATGTGGAGCGGAAAAACGGAATGCCGACGGTGACCTATGTGTGCACCACCGAGTATGACGCCACGATGCCCAACGTGTCCGTGGCGTTCCCGCACCACAGGCTGGAGAATATTTTCGGGGAGTATATCGCCCGACAGGGCTATACCCAGCTGCGGATCGCCGAGACCGAGAAATATGCCCATGTGACCTTCTTCTTTAACGGCGGCGCGGAGCAGGTGTTCCCCGGGGAGGACCGCTGCCTGATCCCCTCCCCCAAGGTGGCCACATACGATCTGCAACCCCAGATGAGCGCCCCCGAGGTAGCCGCCGAGGCGGTGCGCCGCATCGAGAGCGGCAGCTACGACGTGATCATTCTCAACTTCGCCAACTGCGATATGGTGGGCCATACCGGCGTGTATGAGGCTGCCGTGAAGGCCGTGGAGGCCGTGGATGAGGGCGTGGGCAAAGTGGTGGAGGCCACCGCCAGAATGGGCGGCGTGAGCCTGATCACCGCCGATCACGGCAATGCGGAACGGATGCTGGAGGAGGACGGCGTGACCCCCTTTACCGCCCATACCACCAATCTGGTGCCGTTCTGCATCGTGGGCGCCGACGTGAAGCTGCGCCCCGGCCGCCTGGCCGATATCGCGCCTACCATGCTGGACCTGATGGGCCTGGAAAAGCCCGCCGAGATGGACGGGAGCACGCTGATCGTCTGAGCCGCGGCTGGGATCCGGCGGGAGCGCGCTCCCGCCCTGCCACAAGGCCTTCGACGGGCTTCCGGCCCGTCCCCCGCAGACCATCTCCCTGCAGGGCGGGGCGTGCCCCGCCGCCAATACGAAAGGAGTTTTTTTCATGAAGCAGATCATCGAAATCGTTGACGTACTGGGCCGCGAGATCCTGGACAGCCGCGGCAACCCCACGGTTGAGGTGGAGGTCTATCTGGAGGATGGTACGGTCGGCCGCGCTGCGGTGCCCTCCGGGGCTTCCACCGGGATCTACGAGGCCTGCGAGCTGCGGGACGGCGACAAGAGCCGTTACCTGGGCAAAGGCGTGCTCACCGCCGTACAGAACGTGAATACCGAGATCGCCGAGTGCCTGGTGGGTATGAACGTACTGGATCAGACCGAAATCGACAAGGCGCTGATCGAGCTGGACGGTACGCCCAACAAGACCAAGCTGGGCGCCAACGCCATCCTGGGCGCCTCCCTGGCCTGCGCCAAGGCAGCCGCCGAGTGCCTGGGTACCTCTCTGTACAACTATATCGGCGGAGCCAACGCCAAGGTGCTGCCCGTTCCCATGATGAATATCCTCAACGGCGGCGCCCACGCCACCAACAATGTGGAGATCCAGGAGTTCATGATCATGCCTGTGGGCGCCTGCTGCTTCCGCGAGGCGCTGCGTATGTGCGCCGAGGTGTTCCACACGCTGAAGAGCGTCCTCAAGGAGAACGGCACCCCCGCCGCCGGTGTGGGCGACGAGGGCGGCTACGCGCCCAACCTGAAAAAGGATGAGGACGCCCTGAAGGTCATCGTGGCGGCCATCGAGAAGGCGGGCTACAAGCCCGGCGAGGACTTCAAGATCGCCATCGACGCCGCCTCCTCCGAGTGGTGGAACGAGGAGGAGAAGTGCTATATCCAACCCAAGTCCGGTAAGAAGATGACCCAGCAGCAGCTGGTCAACATGTGGAAGAAGTTTGCCGATACCTATCCCATTATCTCCCTGGAGGACGGCATGGCTGAGACCGACTGGGAGGGCTGGAGCATGCTGACCCGCGCTATCGGAGATCGGGTCCAGCTGGTGGGCGACGACCTGTTCGTCACCAATACCGAGCGCCTGAAGACCGGCATTGAGAAGCAGGTGGGCAACGCCATCCTGATCAAGGTCAACCAGATCGGCACTCTGACCGAGACGATGGACGCCATCCAGATGGCCAACCGGGCCGGCTATACCGCCATCGTCTCCCACCGTTCCGGCGAGACGGAGGACGCCACCATCGCCGATATCGCCGTGGCCGTCAACGCCGGGCAGATCAAGACCGGCGCTCCCAGCCGCACCGACCGGGTAGCCAAGTACAACCAGCTGCTCCGCATCGAGGAGGAGCTGGGCGACGTGGCGCAGTACCTGGGGATGGACGCGTTCTTCAACCTGAAGTAAATGGAAGAGATCAAACGGGGCCGCTGTCCGACGGATCTCGGGCAACACCTCCGGCCGCCCCAGCCCTACCAGCGCGGCCGATATGCTGGAGGATATGGACGGAAAAATCGA